>CAZKYR010000043.1:0-10060 GCA_964557035.1 uncultured Bacteroides sp.
AGTTGGCCAGGCCCTGAGTGGCTGCGCCCACGGTGTAGATGTTCATGCGGTTGGTGCCGGCGCCCATGATGCCGCGGAGGCCGCCCGTTCCGAACTCAAGGTCGCGATAGAACGACTCAATCAGCTCGGTCTTGTCCTCGGCGTCGAGCATCCGTTGCACCTCGGCACGTGTCTCGGCGTCATATTCGGGCCCGAGCCATTCTTTTGCGCGAGCCGTTACTTGTTCAAGCAGTTCTTTGTTTTCCATAATCGTTTTTATCTTTTTTAATTCAGTACCATTGAAAAATCATGTCTGTCAATCGTTTGCAGCCCACATACGGTCGATTGCACCGGCGCGGTAGGCATAGAGGCCCTGTTGTGAGAGCTCGACGATCTGCGATTCGCCCGTCGTGTCATACATGCGCACGTGGTTGTCATCGACAAACGACATCAGTTTGTATGTCTCGCCGCTCGGCGTTGTCATGCTCCATGAGCGATCTTCTTGAGCGAAGTCGAGACGTGTCACCGAGCCGTCGTTTTCGCTTGTGATGGTGTAGCCGTTGGCATCACATTCCACAAGGTAGCGGCCATCCTGGCCATCTATCACGCGGGTGCCTTGTGCAACCGGATTTGTCCCGCTCCAGAACTCAATGCTGTTGAGCACGATCAAGTCGGCCAGACCGGTCACTTCATACACGGGCAGTATCCAAAAGGCAAAGAATACCAATTCGTTGAGAAATTTGTTGCCGACGGTCTGGTTCCATCCCAGCACACGGTTTGTAAGCGAGAAGCTGCCGATGCACGACGTCATGAGCAGCGTGCCGCTCAGGCAGAGGATTGTTGCAACCGAGAGAAAATGTTTTTTCATATCATTTGTTTTTTGTGACCCGGCACATGCCGGCCCTAACGTTTAAACGCTAAAGGGGCACATGTCGTTTAGTCCGTTCATAAAAATTGTATACTTTATCGACAAAAGCATAAGTCTGATGTCCGTTGAAGTAGCCATATTTGCACCCCGGCAGGTTGTAGTATTGGGGGTTTGATTTGAGCAGCAGCGCCTCAGCTACGTTGCCATGCCACTTGGCGGGGTTGTGCCCCGTCGAGTCAGCGATGACGATAGCATCGCGTATGTGAGCTATCCCCGAGTTGTACGATGCCAGCACAAATTTGCGGCGTTCGCGTTCGTCCCCGATTGCCCCGGTGAGCGATTTGTCGAGCGACTGCAGTATGTCGGCCGCCACATGTATCGAGGTGGCAGGGTCGGTGACCTCATCGATCGTCGAGCCGAATGCTTTTGCCGCCACCGGCATGATTTGCATGATGCCGCGAGCTCCGGCCCATGACACCAATGCAGGGTCAAAGCCGCTCTCGACATACCCTATTGAGGCCAGCAGGCGCCAGTCCCAACCGATTCGCTCGGCCTCTTTTTTAAAGAAAGCATCGTAGGCCGAAATGTGCCCCGATGTCAGGTCGAGGTCCGACACCGCGTCATCCTCTCCTTTGCCCAGTTCATAGTATCGTCTGAGGCTCGCGCTGTTGGCGCGTTTGACCGATTCGCTGCCAAACCATGCATCGATGCTGTCGGCCAGTGCCTTGTTGTCAGTGGCCACGCCCCACGATGCGCGTTGAGGCAGGCTCAGCTCGACCGAGACATCAAGCGACGGGTGATAGGTGCGCGACACTCGGGCGATGTCATTGTCGGCGATGGTCAGGTCGATCTCACCGGCCGCCACCATGTCGATCAGGTCCTCGGTGATGAGGGTGTCGCGGTCGACGATGCGTATGTCTATACCTCCGCCGATTTCGTCGTTGAGGTGTCGCAGGCGCGAGTGATATTTGGTCCCTTCCTCGACCCACACCGTGTGCCCGGCCAGCTCGGTGACGTCTCCTATCGCGGCGACGCCTTTGTCGGTGGGCTGCACCAGCACCTGATGGGACTCGTTCACCGGTCCGCAGTGGAGCAGGGCAGAGGTGTAGTCGCCGGTGACGGGGATGTCGTAGGCTATCAGGTCGATGTCGCCGCGCTGCAGCATCTCGACCAGCGCGCCCAATGTCGGTGCGACTTCAATAGTCATCTCGATGTTTTTGTCATCGCACAGTTGCTGCACCATCGCATAGTGATAGCCCATCTCCTCATCGCGATAGATAAAGTATCCGCCCGGGGAGTAGAGCGTGCCCACCCTGAGTGTGTCGGGCCATGCCGATGCACCGACGTCATTGCCGTCGGCCGTCGATTTCTCTTTGCCGCCACAGGCAGCCAGCGAAACGATCATTACCATCAGCAGTGGCGCCAGGACTCTCATCAGTATTCAAATGTCCCTTTGTCTGATTTTATTGTCAGTCTGTTGGCAGGTGCCTCCTCGACGCGTCCGACGATGCGTGCGGGGATGCCCATTGACTCGGAGATGGCCATGACGGCCTCGGCGTCTTCGGGGCGTACATAGATTTCCATGCGGTGGCCCATATTGAACACCTTGTACATCTCGGCCCAGTCGGTGCCCGATTCGCGCTGTATCATTTCAAACAGCGGTGGCACCTCAAACAGATTGTCTTTGATGACATGTTTGTTGTTGACAAAGTGCATCACCTTGGTCTGAGCGCCCCCCGAGCAGTGCACCATGCCGTGGATGCGAGGGCGCATGGCGTCGAGGATGCGTTTGATCACGGGTGCGTAGGTGCGGGTGGGGGACAGCACCAAGTGTCCCGCATCGATGCCGAGACCGTCGATCATGTCGGTCAGACGCACCGAGCCTGAGTAGACGAGCTCATCGGGCACGGCCGCGTCATAGCTCTCGGGATATTTCTCGGCCAGATATTTGGCAAACACATCGTGTCGGGCCGACGTGAGGCCGTTGCTGCCCATGCCGCCGTTGTATGATGTCTCGTAGGCTGCCTGTCCGTAAGACGCCAGACCGACGATGACATCACCCGCGGCGATGTTGGCGTTGTTGATCACCTCGTCGCGTCGCATGCGGCATGTCACGGTCGAGTCCACTATTATGGTGCGCACCAGGTCGCCAACGTCGGCTGTCTCGCCGCCGGTAGAGTAGATTGTCACTCCCATCTCGCGCAGCTCGGCCAGCAGCTCCTCTGTGCCGTTGATGATGGCAGCTATCACTTCGCCGGGTATCAGCAGCTTGTTGCGGCCGATGGTCGACGACAGCAAGATGTTGTCGGTGGCACCCACGCACAGCAGGTCGTCAATGTTCATGATCGGGGCGTCTTATGCGATGCCATACCACACCGAAAGGTCGCCTGTCTCGCGCCAGTACATGTAGGCCAGCGACGACTTGGTGCCTGCGCCGTCGGCGTGCATGATGTTGCAATACTCAGGGTCGCCCCCTAAGATGTCGGGGATGATTTTGCAAAACGCGTCGGGGAAGATGCCTTTGTCTACGTTGCGGATGGCGTTGTGTACATCCTCCTTTGAAGCCGATACGCCTCTGAGATTATATCTTTGATCCATAATATTATAAAATTCACAATGCTATCAGTGTCAGGTAAATGGCGAGAGAGGGCGCGGCCAACAGCATCGAGTCGATGCGGTCGAGCATGCCGCCGTGGCCGGGGAGTATGTGTCCCGAGTCTTTGATGCCGCACGACCTTTTGAACACCGACTCCACCAGGTCGCCGTAGGTGCCCGTGATGCCCACGATGAGGCCCATCACTATCAGTTGCCACAGCGCCATCTGTCCCCCGTCGATCACAAAGTGCGACCCGAAACAATAGTAGTAGAGCACGCCGGCACCCGTGCAAAACAGCAGTCCGCCGACAAACCCCTCCCACGACTTTTTGGGCGACACGCGCTCAAAAAGTTTGTGACGGCCCATCAGCGAGCCCACGCAGAATGCCCCCGTGTCATTGAGCCACAGCATCACGAACATCCCGAGCACCAACGCCGGACAGTTGACATAGATGTGACCCAACAGAGCTAACGGGAGTCCGATGTAAGCCCACGACAGAGCCGAGTGCCCCAATGAGTTGAGCGGGTTGAGATTCTTGATATAGAGTTGCATCACCAGTCGAACTATTATCAGTGTGACGCCGATGCACGCCAACAGTGTGGCGTTGAACGCGTCGGCCAGCCCACAGACGATAAATGTCTCGGCGATCAGGATGTCGGTGAAGAGTGTTGAGCGGGTCGCCACCTCATCATCGTGCATACGCGAAAATTCATACATCGAGGGGAGCATGAACAGCAGTAGCAGGCCTGCAAATGCATATTTGCCTGCAAGAATGGCGCCCACTATCAGCGCGATGTAGACGATGCCGGTGAGAGAGCGAACGATTACATTTTTCATATTTCTCAAAATTAATTCACAAAGATACAAACTTTTGTTAAAATCTCCCTCAAATTCCCCCGACTTTTCGCATGGCTCGCGCGTCAGGCTGACAATCATTCAAACACATTCAAACATTCATTCCGACACATACAAAATGTGAGTGGCAGCGACTCGCGTCGTTGCCACTCATTCACCGACGTCGTTGCCGACGCCGTTTAGCTATGGTTTTGATTAGTAATCAGACCGACGCTTGCGCGTCGTGCTGCAAAATGACTTTTTCACAAAAGCCTGTGCATGGCCGATGTCGGTTGACATCCGTGCCAATGCGTCGTAACGCTTATCGGTTACGGACTGCAAATTTATACATTATTTGTCGGCTGTACAAATTTTTATAACTCATTTTGGATTTTTTAATACAGCCCGACTATTGCCAAATAGTGAGCGGCTGCATCACAAACGCGTGTTGTGGTGCAGCCGCAAGTTATGGTCGCTGTTGACGGTCAGTTTATTTTACATACATTTTTTTGCCGTTGACGATATAGAGGCCGGCGGGCAGTGCTTTGACATCGTCGGTGGTGCCGATCTTGATGCCTTGCAGGTTATAAACCACGCCTGTCTCGTTGGTGCCGAGGAGGACATTCTCTACGCCCGATGTGGTGAGGATGGGCACAATGAACTCTTCGTTGGCATGGCCTGTGTTGTACTGAGCGTAGGTTGCGTTTGACTCCCACTCAGCGTCGCCGAATGCGCCGCGCGGCACGCGCAACTCATAGGGTGTGTTGTCCACAAAGTTGTAGGTCACCTTGAAGATCCAGAGGCTGAGGTTGTCAAAGTCAAAGTCGTTCTCGATGTCTGCGTCGAGTTTGTTGCCATCTGTGTCATAGAGAGCTACCTGCTCGATGACGTCACCGTTGGTGTAAACCTCGTCGGGGAAGATGAGCTCGACGGTAGCCACAGTGTGCTCGTCGTTGTATGTGACGGTCTTTGAGGTCGGATCAAAGTCATAGACAGTCTCATCGGGGATCTCACCCTCGATGGTGTAGTTGATGAATGTCTGTTTGTTGGTGAAGCCCGAGAAGCCGTCGCCCATGTTGAACGAAGCGGCAGGGATGGCGAGTACATACTTGCCGGGGGTGTTGATGGTGATGCGGTTGCCATCGGCATCCTCGAGATAGCCGATGATGGCGACTGTGCCCTCTACCGGGCCCTGATCACCGGGAACCATGGCAACTTTATATGTCTCAAAGCTGCGGATGTAGCCAAATACACGGCCTTCGCGCGAACCTAAGTCGCGGAGCTCCACTGCGCCTGCCTCAAAGTTGTTGGCCCATGCGATAGACTCTTTGCCGTTGTAGCGGACAATCATCTGGCTGAATTCCTCGATGATGCCTTCACCCGGCTCAACATCGAGCTCGGGTGTGCCAAGATAGCAGCTGTACTCGAGGTTGATGTGGTTCTCATCACCGTTGTCATAGCCAAAGAAGAGCGAGTTGCCGTCCATGTCAGTCACATAGATCATCATGCCCACAACGCCGATTGCGTTCTCGAGCATCGAGGGCGGGAACTGGATAGTAGCCTCTGTGTTGTCGTCAGACATTGTCACATGGCCGCTGAACGATGTTTGGTCGAGGTCAACATAGAAGAACGACTTGCTCTCGTTGATCTTCACCTCGCCGCTGAATTTGATAGTGATGATGCCTTCGTCAGCTTTGTTGAATGTCGTGCCGGCCTCGGGAGTGATTGACTCAACTTTGATGTCTGAGTATTTGTAGCCGGGGGTTGTGCCCTCGATAACATACGCGGCTTTGGCGAGCTCTGTACGGGTGTAGGGAGGATTCTCAAAGTCAAAAACCTCAACTTCGATGTCGTAGGTGTGACCCTCGAGGAGCTCGAGATCACGAGACATTTTGATGTACGGAGCCTCGTTGTCATTCCAGTATGATCCGAGCGGCTCGATGAGCAGGCGGGCTGCACGTGACTCAATACGGCGAACGAATGCCTCGTCGGGGTTGAGGGCGTCGCGATCATAGATCGACATGGTCAGATAGCCGACAGCGAGGTCGTTAGATGTGTTGAACACAAAACGTGTGCCATCCTCAAATTTGGCGAGCTTGAGGTCATTGACAAGCTCGGTCGTGCCCTGAGAATCGACAATCTCGATGTTGTAGAGCTCTACAGTCTCAACCACCTGTCTCTCAGCGCCTGTGATCTCGTATGTCAGCTTCAGCTCGGGGTTAGCCTCGGTGCCGTTGGTGAACGAATTGGCGGGCACTGTGACATAGTATATGCCGTCAGTTGCAGGAAGTTCATCTGTCCCAAGGTCAAGAGTGCTGATGAAGAATGCACCCTTTTGGACATGGCCGAAGTCAATGAGTCCTACAGACTGATTATATGAGCCGTCCTCAGATGTGATTGACGCCATGGGTGTGCCGTTGAGCTTGACGTTTGCGTCAAAGAAGAGCATGATGTTGCTCCATGAGCCGTCAGAGATGTCAACGGTCTCGCCGTCAGCAGGAGTGATAGAATTGGGACGCAGCGTGAGGTCGGGATCGTCATCGTCGTTGCCACCTCCGCCACCACCGGTGCCGGTGATGATGTAGGTATAGGTCACATCCTCAGTGTTCAACGGGTTTTCTACGCCCTCATCAGCGTCAAGAGTTACAATCGCATTGGCTCCGATGTTGACTGTGTAGGTGCCTGCCTCGGTGAGTGCGGGGGTGAAGTTGACATAGATTTTATGCCAGTCCATCCAGTCGCTAAGGAATGTTACGCCACCGAATGTCTCGCCATCTTTGAGAACAGTGACATCAGCAGCTTTCATTGATGAGTCAAAGCTAAACTCATAGTCCGGACACACGAGCGTAATTTGTGACAACGTCTCGTGGGTTGAGCCGCTCGCAGGGTCGACGGTGAAGTCGACAGCCGCCTGAGCGTTGAACGCAATCGCCAGAACGCTTGCTGCAAGTGCAGATTTGATAATTGGTTTCATTGGTTGTAGATTAATAAATTGGTATGTGTTGGTATTTGATTCTGAGGGAGAATGCTTGAATTTGGTTAAATTAGCCTTAGGATTGATTTCCGACCGCAAAGTTAAAAATAAATTTTTATTATCAATGATTTTTGCCGATTTTTTTTGCAGTGCATTTCTTTTTTTGAATTTCCTCATCCAAAAAACGAGCCGCCCTGACTCTCGGTCAACGCGGCTCGGTGGTCTCATTCAAGTTTTGAATCACTTCGCTGTGGCAGCGAGTAGCTGGTCGGCGTGTGTCTTTGTCTTGACCTCTTTTGGCGTGAATATACGTTCTATCGTGCCGTCGGGCGACAAGATGAAAGTCGTGCGCAGGGTGCCCATATATTTACGGCCGCACATCGATTTCTCGCCCCACACGCCCATCTGTTCCACCAGCTTGTGGTCGGTGTCGGCAATGAGCGGAAACGGCAGGTTGTGCTTTGCCGCAAACTTTTTGTGCGACTCGGCCGAGTCGACACTCACCCCAACGACCTGCACACCTGCTGCCTCAAGCGCGTCATAGCCGTCGCGCAGACTGCATGCCTCGGCCGTGCACCCCGGGGTGTTGTCTTTGGGATAGAAATATAGCGCCACACGGCGACCGCCAAAGTCACTGATGCGTACTTCGCGACCCTCGGCATCTTTGCCCAACAGGTCAGGTATTTTATCTCCAACTGTCATAAAATTTGATATTTAAATGGTGAATGTTATCTAAACAACCGTGACATCCCGACTGTTCATTCGCCCGACGTCACGAATGTCAGGCGGCGGCGTGCACGGGTCACGGCGGTGTAGAGCCAGCGATAGAATGTCGGCTCGCCGTAGGCCTCGGGGGGGATGTAGCCCATGTCTACAAACACGTCGTCCCACTGGCCGCCCTGGGCTTTGTGGCACGTCACGGCGTAGGCATATTTGATGTGAAGGGCGTTGAAGTAGGGATCGCTCCTCAGCGCCGCCGGGTCGCTGCCGATGACGCGGGCTATCTCTTGCGATTGCTCGGGCGACAGGTCGGGATAGTCCGACCGCAGGGTCGACAGCAACAGCTTGGCATCGAGCGACAGGTCGCGGTCGGGCATGTACAGGCTCACGTCGGCATATTGTAGATAGCCGCGTGTCTCGATGCCATACACTTTCTCGACATACAGGATGTCGCCGTTGGCTATGAAATCAACTTCGCGACTGTTGCGCGTCCAGAAATAATTGTTTTTTGTCACCACGACAGGTTCGCCGGTGACGATGACGTCCTCATAGTCGAGCACACTGCGTCTGATTTGCAGGTTGTAGTCAACGGCACGGCGGTTTGAGCGAGTCACTAACATTGTCCCCGCGATGCCCGACTTGGCGTAGGCCGTCGACAGCTCGTCGCCAAACTCACGCGTGTCGGTGGTGCGCACGTCGGCAAATCCGCTGAGTCTCAACGGCAGGTCGGGAGGGAGCGAGTCTGCCGTGATGGCGCGTCGCAGCATCGTGGCATTGTAGAGTATCCCCGATTTGGCACCCTGACGGGCCACGGCGGTGATGGTGGCACGCGTGACGCGCATTCCCATCCCCCTGAATGTCTCGGCTTGCATCGCCGGCGAGGCGTCGCATCCCACAGGTGGCAGCTGGGCCGTGTCGCCGATGAAGATGGCTCGGCATCCCGCCACGCTGTACACATAGTGGATCAGGTCTTGCAACAACCCCTCGCCGCTGATCATCGAGGCCTCGTCGATCATGAAGATGGTGCCGGGGGGATAGCGGTTGGGTTGTGCGGCGGCGATGGCCGACACGCCCGGCGCGGGCGGCCGGTAGAGCTTGCGGTGGATGGTGTGAGCCGGTGCGTGGGCAAACGAGCCGAACACTTTGGCTGCACGTCCGGTGGGCGCCATCAGCGCGACCGGTATCTTCAGTTCGTTCAAGGCTTGCACCAGTGCGCCTATCACCGAGGTCTTGCCCGTGCCGGCATATCCGTTGAGGATGAAAACTGAGTCTGCCCGCCCGGTGCGGGGCGAGCAGAATGCTGATAGTGCGGCTATGAGCTTTATTTGCTGTTCGTTGGGCTCAAACTGCAACCGCTCGGTGACACTGAGTGCAAACTCGGCGACTGTCATCGGTCGGGGTCATTTGTTGAGCGTCCACTCAAAGCCGTTCTTGGTGTCTTTTACGCTAAAGCCGATTTCGTTCAGGCGGTTGCGTATCAAATCGCACGTGGCCCAATCTTTGTCGGCCTTGGCTTTTGCACGCAGCTCGAGAAGCAGGTTCATCGCCTCCTCAAACGGTTTGAGCGAGCCCTCATCACCGTTGGCGGCTGTCGTCATCTCATCGCGTATGCCGAGGATGTCAAACAGATAGGTCTTGAACAGGGCCTTGAGCTCGGTGAGGTCAGCCTCGGTGGCTGTCGCTTTGCCGTCGTTGACGAGGTTGATCAGGCGGCACGCCTCAAACAGGTTGGCTATCACCATCGGCGTGTTGAGGTCGTCGTCCATCGCGTCGGCACATTTTTGTGCCAATGGGGCGACCTCGGCTGAGATGGTCGATTGGTCAGACGGTTTTAGATCGACCAACCGGCGATAACCCTCGAGGATGCGTTGCAGGCCCTTCTCGGCGGCGCGCAATGCGTCGTTGCTAAAGTCGACCGTCGAGCGATATTGCGCCTGGAGGATGAAAAACCTGATTGTCATCGGCGAATAGGCTTGCTCGAGCAACGGGTGCGAACCGGTGAAGAACTCATCGAGTGTGATGAAGTTGCCCAGCGATTTGCCCATCTTCTGGCCGTTGATGGTGATCATGTTGTTGTGCATCCAGTAGC
>CAZKYR010000044.1:0-9975 GCA_964557035.1 uncultured Bacteroides sp.
AGCATCTGACTGTTAATCAGAGGGTCGTTGGTTCGAGTCCATCTTGAAGCGCACTACGCAGGCATCCTTACACAAGGGTGCCTGTTTTGCGTTTGCCCGTTTGTAGGGACGCACGGTTCGTGCGTCCGCAGAGACGTTGGCTACGCCAACACCGCCCGGATGGCATAATGGCTGCGGGGCCTCCCCGCCGCACGAACCGGGCGTCCCTAATACACACCTGATAATAAGTATATTACGCGCGCTCAGTCGGTCTCGCGGTGCAGTCGGTCGGGAGGGATGATGCGCTCGGTGTCGGGGTTGTAGCGTTTGCCGAGCGAGAGGTGTAACCCGGCGTCGAGCAGCTGACGCGCCTGTTGGGGGCCTCCGCGAAAGCCGTGTATGATCCACGGCACGGTGGGTCGCAAACGCTTTTTGAGTGCCAACAGCCGGTCCCATGCCTTGACAATGTGGAGTATGAGCGGTTTGCCGGCCTCCTCGGCTATCTGTGCCTGTGCCTCGAACAGCTGCAGCTGTCTGTCGAGCGGTGCACCCTTGAGGGTGTCGAGCCCGCACTCGCCTATGGCAAGGACATTTGGCTCTGTGGCGGCTTGGCGTACGGCCTCGATGTCGTCGTCGCCGGCGGTCGCGCTATCCCACGGGTGTATGCCGACCGAGTAGTAGAGGTCGGCGCGTCGCGGTTGTCCCGGCGTGACGCTGATGATGGCGTTGCGGGCATCCTGACGGTGTGTGTGGATGTCGGTGATATGTGGGTCAAACAGCGGCTTCATGGGACGGGGTCATATCCGTGACCTCCCCAGGGGTGGCATCTCGAGATGCGCTTGATGGCCAGCATGGTGCCTTTGAGAGGACCGTGGCGCCTGATGGCCTCGATGGCATACTGGCTGCAGGTGGGGGTGAAGCGGCACGAGGCGGGCAACATCGGCGAGATGGCTGCCTGATAGAACTTGATGGGGAGTATCAACAGATGCGCTATGGGGCTCATGGTTTGGCGAGAGTGTCGAGCAACCGTCCGACGGCACGCTCTATGCGCTTGTAGGGGAGCAATTTGTCGGCGACATATATAAATGACAGGTCATAGCGACGCTCGCCGATGGCGGCCTCCATGCCCGGACGGGCCAGACGGTAGGCCTCGCGCACTCGCCTGCGCATGGTGACACGGTCGACGGCGTGTTTGAGCCGCCGCTTGGGGATAGAGATCAAAAACTGCACAGGAGCGGCGCCGGGATTGCGTCCGGTGTCGTCAGGGCGCTCGCGCCACACGGCTCTGAGGGGGTAGGCGAGGGCGCTCCGGATGTCGTTTTTGTCGGTCGCGTCAACACGTTCGCCACCCGACCGATGCGCAAAAAGGGCATCGATGGCGGTGATGTTGCATAGCTTGTGACGCTTGCCCAGCGAGTACATTTATTTGTTGTGCTCTTTGAGGTAGAGGTCGAGTGCGCCGGTGATTGAGGGGGAGACGGCATTTGGGGCCTCAAGGTCGAGGCGCAGGCCGGCGTTGCGGACAGCTTCGGCTGTCGCGTGTCCAAAGCATCCGATGGCCACGTCGCCCTGATTCCAATCGGGAAAGTTTTTCTTGAGCGACTCGATGCCTTGCGGCGAGAAGAACAGCAGCATGTCGTAGTCAAACGGCTCGTCGGGTGTAAAGTCGTTGCTGACAGTGCGATACATGACGGCCTTGGTGTAGTTGATGCCTGCTTTGTCGAGGATCGCGGTGGCCGATGCGGGCGCGATGTCAGAGATGGCAAAGAGATATTTCTCCTTGTTGTGGCGTGTCAGCAGGGGGAGCAGGTCGTCGAGTTTGCCGTTGGTGCCATGAAAAATCTTGCGCTTGCGATAGATGGTGTACTTCTGCAGGTAGAGGGCGATTTGCTCGGTGGCGCAGAAATATTTCATCGTCTCGGGTATCTTGAACCTCAGCTCCTCGGCGAGTCTGAAGAAGTGATCGACAGCTGTGCGCGCCGTGAAGATGATGGCCGTGAACTCAGGTAACGAAATCTTTTGTTGTCTGAACTCTCGCGAGGTCAGGCCTTCTACCTTGATGAAAGGTCTGAATACCAACTCTACACCATGGCGTTGTGCGATGTCAAAGTATGGTGACTTCTCAGATGTCGGTTTAGGCTGCGATACAAGTATTTTACTGATTTTCACGACTTTGTAGTTGAGTGTTAGTGTGTGCGGACATCCCGGGGGGATGGGTGCGACACCAATCTCTGATGGCTGTCCGCGTTGTTAGATTGACACCGCGATGCGATAAATTTGCAATAGCGGCACGATTTCAAGGGTGCAAAGGTACAAAATAAAATAGAGTAATGAGGCAAAATTGTTATAAAAAATTCTAAAACCTACCCAAATGAATGTTATTCGTGCCGTAAAATATAGCACTGCGGCAATTGCGATCATCGCGAACGTGGTTGCCGGATAGAACAACATCACCATCGTGGGGATGAGCAATGTCACCCCTAACAAGGTCTGTGATGAGTGAAAGGCGCGCACGAAGAGCCGTCGGTCTTCGGTTGATGCAAATACATATCCCACGGTGTTATATGCCACTGTCTGGAAGAAATAATAGGCTGTCGTGACTCCTATCGCGGCTGCCAAGGCGAGCTGCGTGCTGCCGTGGAGTGTGAGCTGCGTGTCGTGTGACCGGCCGGCGGCGATGTAGAGCACTATCCCCTCGAGCAGGCATGTGAGTCCCATCATCATCAGCATTATACGGCTCTCGCCGGCGGTGGTGTCGTCAAATGAGTTTGAGCGCCGGCGGGTGATGAGCAGGCTCTGTAGGAATGAGGTTGCAAAGCGGCGGCATGTGCGGTGGTTGAATGCCAGGAGCACTGTGCATCCCACGAGCAACAGCATCAGCAGCGACCCCACTGCAGGGTGTGGTGACGGTTGTGACTCGATGCCGCTGTGCCATGCCGGTGCATGGGTCGAGAAGCGGGCCGACTCAGCCTGCGACGAGGGCGCGTCGGTCTCGTGCGTCAGGTGAAGCCACAGGTGGTGAGGCGCCGGTGTCAGGGTGTCGGTTGACAGCTCATCCATGGCGTCGTGTCAGGCTCTTGCGTGACGAAACTCTGATTTGAGCATGTCGACCACGTTGATGATGTAGTCGCCGGTCTTCTCGAGTGTCGAGATGATGTCCATGTAGTAGATGCCGCTCTGATACTCGTAGTGGCGGTTGTTGATATTCTCGACGTTTGCGGCACGCAGGACGTTGCGCAAGTTGTTGATTTCGCGTTCTTTGTTGTATGACACGATCAGGTCGGCCTCGGTGTTGTTCTCAATGTCTTTGAGCAGGGCGATCATGTCGTTCATGGCTGCATCGACGTTGTCAAACATGCGGTCGATGTTGGCATAGATCTCGTCGTTGAATTTGACATTGCTCTGTTGCTTGCGCAGCAAGATTTTGCCTATGCCGCAGCAGCAGTCGGCGATGCTCTCGATCTCCGAGTCGATGCCGAGCATGGCCGAGATGCGGCGTTTTGACTCGTTTGAGAGTCGACCCTCGGCACATCGGTTGAGATAGTTGGCGATCTCGAGCTCCATGCGGTCAGAGATGTCCTCATATTTTTCAAGGCGCGAGAAGCGTGTGTCAAAGTCGCTGCTGTTGTCGGGAGTGTGCACCAGCTCGCGTGCCATGCCGATCATGCGTCCCACACGCTGGGCAAACACCTCGATCTCTTTCTCAGCCTGGGCTATGTTGAGCTCTGACGCTGACAGCATCCCGCCCGAGATGAATTTGAGCGCAAACTCGTCGTCGCCGCGACGCTTGGCCGGCACAAGCCATTCGACAATCTTGACGTAGAGTCCGGTGAACCATATCATTATGGCGAGGTTGATGAGGTTGAAGACGGTGTGGAAGATTGACAGGCCAAACGACACGCTGATCTGCATGGCGGCTATCTTGGTGAGGTGGCCTGTGATGATGGGGTCGCTGTTGGGGAGCGACGAGGACATCACGCGGTCGTACATGGCGGGGTCTGAGGCGTGCAACTGGTTGACATAGCTGTACATGTCCGACGGGTTGCCCTGCCCGATTGCCTCGGTCAGCCACTGGTTGAGCTCTACAAACGGGTTGAAAATGAGTAGCACCCACAGCGTGCCGAGCACGTTGAACAGCAGGTGACCCATGGCGGTGCGCTTGGCCGCGACGTTACCCGACATAGAGGCTAACAGCGGTGTGATGGTGGTGCCTATGTTTGAACCGAGCACCAGGGCGCACGCAAGGTCAAATGATATCCATCCCTTTGAACACATGATCAGGGTGATGGCAAATGTGGCCGCCGACGACTGTATAATCATGGTCAATACAAGACCCACAAGGCAGAATATCAGCACAGACCAATAGCCCATCGAGGCATATTGCTGCAAGAACGAGAACATTTCGGGATTCTTTTGCAGGTCAGGCACGTAGGTGCTGATCATCGACAATCCCATGAACAGGAAGGCAAATCCGAGCAAAAACTCGCCGATCGACTTGGTGCGTCCTTTTTTGGAGAAGAGCAACGGCACGCCAAAACCGACTTTGAAGCCAAACAGCGCGATCACCCAGGCGGTGAATGTCGTGCCCACGTTGGCACCGAAGATGACTGCCATTGACTGGGCAAGGGTCATCAGACCGGCGTTGACAAAGCTGACGACCATGACGGTCGAGGCCGATGAACTTTGGATGAGGGCTGTGATGAAAAATCCGGTGAGTGTGCCGGTGAAGCGGTTGCGTGTCATCGCACCCAAAATGTTGCGGAGGCGGTCACCGGCCGCTTTTTGCAAACCCTCGCTCATCACTTTCATTCCGTACAGGAACAGTCCCACTGCGCCGAGCAGTCCGAGGAAGTCGAGAAAACTATAGTCCATACAAATGGTTAAGGCGAAATGTTAGTGAGGGCAAAGTTAGTGCTTTTAGTTCACACATGCAACAGGCGCAATTTTTTTTGCACTATTTTTTGCCACGACTGACACCATTCGCTTGTCAACCGCTCGTGACACCGGCTCTCACAGGCGTGCCAGATAGTCGGTCAGTGACATCTCGGGGTCGAGTCCGATTTTTTTGCGCATGCGGTAGCGCGCCATCTCGACCGATTTGTACGAGATGTTGACCAGCGGCGCGATGTCTTTGCTCGACAGCCCCATCTTGATGTAGCAGCAGATGCGTTTGTCGGCCGGGCTGAGGTTGGGGTGGAGCTCGTCGAGCCGGCGGTTGAAGTTTTGGTACACGACGTCAAAATTGCGCGTGAAGGTGTTCCAGTCGTCATCATGGCTGATGTTCTCGGCGATTGACGATTGTATGCGGGCCAACATCATGTGTGCCTCGTGTGCGCCGGGGAGCGTGGATGTGACCGACTGTATTTTTGATATTTTGCCGGCGATGTCGTTGAGAATCTCGTTTTTGCGGATGAGGTTCATCGTTGTCGAACTGAGCTGTCCGCTTTTGTGTTTTATGTCTTGCTCGAGCTGCTCTGACTTGAGGGTGGCGATCTCATAGTCTTTCACCAGGGCCTCTTGTTCAGAGCGGCGGCGCAGCTCGGCCATCTCTTGCTCCTGTCGTGCCTCGATGCGGCGGCGCGTGTTGTGATTCCACCGGCGTATGAAGAGGACTGTCACGAACAGCACGATGGTCAACAGCAGCAAATAGATGCACTTGGCAAGCGTCGTGCGGAACCATGGCGGCAAAATGGTGACGCTGAAGTCGGTCTCGTAGAGGGCGTTGGTGTTGGCGTCGCGCGCACGCAGGTGGAGAGTGTAGGTGCCCTCGGAGAGCTGAGTGAAATCGACCGACGACTCTGTGCTGTAGGGCGACCAGTCTTTGTCATAGTTCTCGAGATATGTGCTGAACTCGATGACGCCGGTGCTATTGTAGTCGGGGAGGGCAAAATCAAACCTGAGCGAGTTGAGCGTACAGGGGAGCGTGAGTTTAGGTTCTACCCCAGGGGCTGCCGAGTAGACCAATGAGTCGCGGTTGGCATACACCAGGCTGATGAATGGTCCGAGGCTGCGGTCGTGTGCGACGGCGCGGTCAATGTCGAGGTTGACAAACCCCTCTTGTGTTGACATCACCACCTCGTGCGGACTGATGTAGTTGAAGTGCACATAACCGGGTATAGACCTGTGTGACAGGTGTTTGAATGAGAGGGTGTCGATCAGTGCCGACCCGTCGTGTTGTACACGGATAATCTCAGGGCCGTTGTCGGGGAGAAATGTCAGCAGCCCCGGTGCCAGGTAAAACAGCATCCCTGACCGACCGGTGCCAAGCATGTGGTTGAGACGTCCGTCGGCCACAATGCTGTCGGTGGCGTCGTCGAGAGTGTAAAAGCCGTTGCGTCCGGTGAACACAGGGCGGCCGTCATAGACGAGCACGCGGTTGTCGTGGTTGTCGGGCAAGCCTTCGCGTTGGGTGTACAACCGGCAGAGCGTGAAGCGGCCCTCGTCGGCATTGAGCACAAGCCGATAGACACCCTTGCGCCAATGTGCGAGCCACAAATCGCCTCCCGGAGCCTCCACTACATCGCCGCCGATGTCGTCATAGCCCCGCACGCGCCCGAGCGACTGCCACGTGTTGCCTGTGCGCTCGAGGAGATAGAAGCCGGTGTAGGTCGACGCTAATGCCAGTCCGGGACGGTTCTTGAGGAGTATAACTTTGTGTGCGCCGGGCACATTGTCGACATGTACAAACCGATCGCCCTGCCTGTAATACACACCCGCGTCGGCAGCGACAAAAAAGGTGTCGTCACCGTCGGTGACCGACCAGATCTGTCCCTGCAGCTCATGCTTGAGGCTGAGCGGCTGTGGCGACGCGGCAGTGGGATAGGGGAGAGAGTACAGGCCCTGGTTGGTGCCGAGATAGAGGCGACCGTCGCGCAAAATCGAGGTGTAGCCGGCTCCGGCCTCGTCGTTGATGCCGATGAGGTTGGTCACCGGTGAGTTGTAGTTCGCGTAGTCGATGCCGTTGTCGAGTCCGAGCCAGATGTTGCCCGACATGTCAAACGAGGCGACGAGCACGGTGTTGTTCTGCATGCCGCTGTTGCGGTTGATGTAGTTGGTGTCGCCTGTTTTGATGTCGTGGATGACAGCGCCGTCATTGACGGTGCCAAAGATGTAGACATCGCCGTTTGACGCGCCGCAAAACATCTGATTGTTGATCAAAAAATCATTAATGTCGTTTGTCAGCGGCACAAACGGGTCGTCGTGCCTGCGCGAGATGTAAAGACCGTTGATCGATGTGCCCACCAGCAGTCCTCCCGAGTTGCCGAATGGCAAGATCGACACTATTTTATTGTTGGCGAGGGGTTGGGCGCCCGCAAGTTCGGCCAGATCGCCTGTCTCGACGCGTTTGAGGCGCCCGTCGACAAATCCGACATAAATATATCCGTTGATCAGTGCCGAATGCGATATGCGCCCGTCGACGGTGATGATGTCCAGACGTTTGCCGTCGTAGCTGAACAGGTGAGAATCGGCCTGAAACCACACCCGTTCATCTTTCTTGAAAATCTTCCAAATTTCGGTAAATGGAGGATGTGACGCGCCAAATTTGTCAATGAGCGAGTGATAGGACAGGATGCCGGTGACCCTGTCGGGCTCAAAATAGCCAAATTCCTCCGAACCGCCTGCATAGATGCGTCCGGTGGCGTTGTCATACATCACCGAGCGGACTGTCGTGAAGTTGGGGAGTGTGTATTTTTGCCAGCGGCAACCGTCAAAAATGAGCAACCCCTCGCGGTTGCCGACCAGCATGCGCCCTAAAGAATCTTGGACGATACACCAGTTTTGGGTGCCCCCGCCATAGTCCTGTCGCGTGAAATTGCGCACCGGGATCGACCCGGTGGATGCAGCCGCATGAAAAATGCTGACCGCAAAGACCAAAATGACTACTATTTTTGCCGGCAGCTTCATCATTCGGGTGCAAATATCATAAAAAATCACATGTAGGAGCATGTTTAGAAATATGTTTTATAACATGTTTTTTATATAATATTGATTTACAGAACTTAAAAAAAGTTAAGTAGGGTTTATGTAGAGGTGAAAAATCGCTGTTGTAGAGTAAGTATAGGGGTCAAATACTTGCGCGTACATAAAAAGGAATGTAATTTTGCATCGTGAAATTCATCACATCGCCTCCATTTTATCGCAAAATCAAATCCGCAAAATAAAAAACTATATAAATCAAACACAGTACCTAATACCATCCAAGGTCTTATGAATCGAATTATTTACACATTCTTGTTTGTATGGTTAGGCTTGGCCGCGATGGCCCAGGCCGTGCCGGTGTCGGGCGTCGTCATCTCATCAGAAGATGGCGAGCCGCTCATCGGCGCCACAGTCAGGGTAAAAGATTCCTCGACAGCCGTCGCTACAGATTACGACGGAGCCTACACATTGAGTGCCCCAAAAGGAGCAACGCTTATCTTCTCTTATATAGGATATGAGACGACTGAGGTCAAGGTCGGCAGCGATCCCAAAATCGATGTTGCGCTCGATCCTACATCAAACATGCTCGACGAGATGGTTGTAATCGGTTATGGCTCGGTGAAAAAGAGCGACCTCACCGGCTCGGTTGCCAGTGTCAATGCCGACAAGCTGACCAAGACCCCGGCGGCGTCACTCTCAAACGCGCTGCAGGGCCAGGTGGCCGGCGTGACGGTCAACTCGCTCACCGGACGACCCGGTGCGGGTGCCGAGGTGCGCATCCGCGGTGTCGGTTCGGTCAACGGAGCAGCCCCGATATATGTCGTGGACGGTGTCATCGCTGACGACATCAACTTTTTGTCGACCAACGACATCGAGCACATCGAGGTGCTCAAGGATGCATCGGCGACCGCCATCTATGGTGCGCGCGGTGCAAACGGCGTCATCATCGTCACGACAAAAGGAGGCTCGTACAACCAGCCCACTCACGTGACATTCAACGGATATGTTGGTGTTCAGCAGCGTTGGAAAAAGCTCAAGGTGATGAATGCCCAAGAGTTTGCCGACACCTACGTGGCCATCAACGGCAACGCCGCCGCAAAGAAGATTTATAATGAGCAGGGTCTCAACGCATGGCTCAATCTCTTCCAGGGCCTGCGCAACTCGCCCTACTTCCCCGCAGTCTACAACGCCGAGACAAACCCCGGCGGCTTTGACTACTCGCAGGTCGACACCGATTGGCAAGATGAGGTGTTCCGCAACGGCGTGGTGCAGAACTATCACCTCTCGATCGATGGCGGCTCTGAGCGAATGACCTACTCGATGTCGGGCAGCTGGTTCCAGCAAGACGGCATCATCATCGGTTCGGACTACAGCCGCTTCACCGGCCGATTGAACACCACATTCAAGGCCTTCCCCTGGCTCAAGCTCGGTGAGAATGTTTCTTTCATGGCCTCGGTGGCCAAAAATGCCTACGAGAGCGGTGACAACGTCGAGAGTGCCGGTGCCAACATCCTGTCGGCAGCCTTTGCGATGGCGCCCTGGGATCCCACACGCTATCCCGAGGGCACAATCAGCGGCACGGGCAAAGATCTCAGCGGAGGCATCTCGGCCGCGTCTAACTTCAAGAACGTCACCAACCCCCTCTCGATGGTCGAGTACTCGCATCCCAAAAACCGCAGCGAGCGCTTTGTCGGCAACATCTTCATGGAGCTGACCCCCGTCAAGCACTTCATGCTCCGCACGAGCTACAGCTTTGACTATCGCCTCAACACCGACAAGAGCTTCATGGAGGCTTATCAGGTGTCGGCATACGACAAACGCGAAAAGAACTTCCTGAGCTCATCAATGGCGCGCCAGTATTACTGGAACGTTGACAACATCCTCACCTACAGCAACACCTTTGGCAAACACGACCTGACGGTGATGGCCGGCTCGACAGTCGAGGAGTATAACTACTACTCGATCGGCAACTCGGGTGCCAACATCATCAACCCGGTTGAGCGCAACTGGTATCTGTCGCAGGTGACCGAGGACTTTGGCACACCCTCTGACGGCGTCGCCCGCAACCGCCGCTCG
>CAZKYR010000045.1:0-9936 GCA_964557035.1 uncultured Bacteroides sp.
CCGCCGTGGCGCACGTTTTTGTCGGCACGGTCGACAGTGTAGCCATATTTCATGGCGATGTTGTTGTTGGTGGTGTCGCCGTCGGCAAAGCGGTCGGGCATGATGAGATAGAGGACGTCAGAGGCGTCAAATCCGCCATGCTCGGCCGGTCGGAGCGTGCGTTGCGAGAGTGTGTAGGGCACATCGGTCTGCGAGCCGTCGGGCGCGGTGAGGCCGATGTTGAATGTCCCTGCCGGCGCATCGGGCGCGATGGTCAGGTAAAGTATCTTGTAGTTGGGGCTGACTCCCTCGACATCCCTGACAAGCGACACACCGGGATAGTCGACCGTCACCCGCGTGTCGCCGACACCGCTGCCCGACAGCATCACCTGCAGCGTGTCGTTGGCCATCCCCGTCCACCAATGGGGTGGCTCGACGCGGTCGACAGTCAATGCACCCGACGCGACAGTGGCCGTGAGTGCCATCATTAAGAATAGTTTTCTCATAGTCAAATATTTAAGCTTTAATCTCTTCTCGCATTAATATTCAATACAAGCTCACCACGTCAGCGCCCCAGAGGCCGTGTGTCAACTCAACGGGTATCTGTTTACCCTTGCGTGCACGGTTGTAGCGTTCAAAACCGACGTCAAAGGTGGTCAGCTGTCCGTCGGGCAGACGCACCTCGACTTTATAGACCTTGTAGGGCGCACCACGCGCATAGGTGCGACGGCCCACTCGCCGCGAATGATAGCGCGTCTGCGTGTAGCGACGCTCAACAGATGCCTGCACTGTGACTGTCTCGTCGGCCGCCCAGGCGTTTGTGCCATAGAACGACAGCATCGCCACACCGGTCATGGCCACCATGCCGCACACCACCCCGAACCATCGCGACGACGTGTCAGTCAGCCACATCCAAAAGCCCGACATCACACGCGAGAGAGCCGCGCCGACAACTGCCGACACAAGCGCCACGGGCCACCACGGGCACAGCGTGCGTCCTGCCAGGTTGATGACGAGGCCATAGACGGCGAGAGTCGCGACGATGATGACACCGATCAGCAGAAAGCGACCTACCCTAATGCAGGTTTTTTTGGACATATCGAGTTATATGAGTAATTTTGTGCCCTCAAAGTTAACAATTAAATTTTACACTTAACAAAATGCGCATTGCAAAAACTATCGCCATAGCCGTCATGTTGTGCTCGGCCATGGCCGCATCAGCTCAGTTTAACGTCGGCAAAGCCCTCAACGCCGCCAAGAAAGGTGTCAAGGCCCTGACTCTCACCGACGACCAGATGGCAGCGTATGTCCGTGAGTCGGTCGACTGGATGGACGCCAACAACCCCGTCCCCGGCGAAGACAACCCCTACACTCAGCGCCTTCGCCGCCTCACCGCCGGGATGACAGATGTCGACGGCATACCCCTGAATTTCAAAGTATATGACGTCATCGACGTCAACGCCTTCGCTTGCCCCGACGGGTCGGTGCGCGTCTTCTCGTCACTGATGGACATCATGAGCGATGACGAGCTGCTCGGCATCATCGGCCACGAGATCGGCCACGTCGCCAAACGTCACAGCAAAAAAGCCTTCAAGAACGAGCTCCTCACCGGCGCCCTCCGCGACGGCATCGCCGCCACCGGAGGCAAAGCCGCAGCCCTGACCGAGTCACAGCTCGGCGACCTGGGCCAGTCGCTCATCGGCGCCAAATACTCGCAGAAGCAAGAGAAAGAGGCCGACGACTATGGCTACGACTTTCTCAAGGCTCACGGCGTCAATCCCTGGGGCATGGTGATGGCCTTTGAGAAATTCCAGGCCATGGAGGATACGTCAGGGTCATCATCGAGCTACATGCAGCGCATGTTCTCGTCACACCCCGAGACCGCCGACCGCATCAAGCGCATGACCGAGCGCTGCAAAAAAGACAACATCGCCCGTCCCGAGTAAAGGCGCAATTCTTGTGAGACAGAGTACACACCTCTTGTGAGACAGAGTACACACCTCTTGTGAGATAGAGTACACACCGTCACACAACACACAACACGCAACACGCAACACGCACCAACGCGGCATCGGCCTCACGCCGGTGCCGCGTCGCTATGTATTATGCCGTTCATCAGAGGACATACACAGGATAAGTTATGACATTGTTTATAAGATGATTATGTAGGGACGCACGGTTCGTGCGTCCATGCGCAGGGATGGCGGCGAATTACAGGATGGGGGCGAAGAGGCGCATCACTGACTCGAGCATCTTGTCGCGGCGGGGGCGGCTGTCCCACTGGCGCGGTGTCACGCGTGTTGACTCGCGCATGAGTGCCTCGATGTGGGTGGCGACGGCGGCGTTGAACTCGCGCGAGTAGACAAACATGTTGCTCTCAAAGTTGTGCTCAAACGACCTGAAGTCAAAATTGGTCGACCCGACCGTGGCAAACTCGTCGTCAACGATAATCGCCTTGGCATGGAGCATGCCGGGATTGTAAAAATAGATTTTGATGCCGGCCTTGAGGCACTCGGATATGTAAGAATTTGAGGCCCAGCGGAGCATGTCTGAGTCTGAACGCCGTGGCATGATGACGCGCACATCGACTTTGGCGAGCGCAACGGTCTCTAACGCCCTGAGCAGACTCTCGTTGGGCAAGAAATAGGGGGTGACGATATACACGCGCCGCATGGCGCCGGCAATGGCCTTGTGAAAGAGGAGCGAGATGTTGGGCCACTGTTCGATGGGGCCGCTGGTGAGCAACTGCATCTCCATGTTGCCACGTGGTGGCAGTGTAATCGATTTATTGTCAGGCGTATCGTCGGCTTGGGGGGGCAGTTTTTTACCCATGAAAGCCCAGTCGAGCAAAAACGACGAGTCGAGCGCCGTCACCACCGGGCCGGTGACACGCAGGTGCATGTCGACCCAACGGTCAAACTTGCCGCCGGTGATGTAGCGGTCGGCGATATTCATGCCGCCGATATATCCGACCGCGCCGTCGATGACGACGAGCTTGCGGTGGTTGCGCCAATTGATGCGTGTGCCAAACGGCGGGAAGGTGACTTTGAAAAAGGGATATGCCTCGATGCCGGCGCGACGCATGCGTCCAAAAAAACGGCTCTTGACCGAGTAGGACCCCACATGGTCATATATCACCCGCACCTTGACGCCTGCCTTGGCACGCTCGATGAGGGCGTCGGCCACGCGCCGGCCGATGTCGTCGTCGTTGAAGATATAATACTGCAGGTGGATGTATGACTCGGCAGCGGCGATGTCGGCAAGGAGGGCGTCAAACTTGGACTTGCCGTCGGTGAAGATGCGCGCGTCGTTGCCGGCGTGCAGATGTGCGCCGGTGAGAGAGTGGGCCAGCCTGATGTTGCGGACGTTGGCGGGTGAGCATGAGAGCTCGGAGGGGTCAAAGCGACGCACATTCTGGCGGCGTCTGAGGCGGCGTTTGAGGCGGCGCGACATGCGCGAGGTGTTGCGGATGTTGCGGCCAAAAAAAACATACAGCACCAGCCCCACGGCGGGCAGGAGCAGCAACACGGTCACCCACGCCAGTGACTTGACGGGTGAGCGGTTCTCAGACAAGATGACACCGATGACACCGATGATAGAGCAGGCGTAGATCACCCACAGGAGCGTGTAAAGCAAATTGAGGGTGAAATAGTGTGTGATGTCAATCCAAAGCTGTGTCATGCCGCTAAGTTACAAAAAATCGTCCACACGGCAAATTTAAAACGGCAAAGTTTAAAAAAATAAAAAAATCGGGTGTCCGAGGTGCTACAATCGGCTGAAATTTTGTAACTTTGTTGATTGTTGGCACGAGATGTGCGACAAGAAATCAATCATTACGCTTAAATATATGAAACTCAAAAGAATACTTGCAGCGGCAACAATCTTTGCCGTCTTTGCGGCCGGACTTTCGGCCAAACCGGCTCGTCGTGGCACCACCACCGTCACTCAGCCCGATGGAACAACCGTGACCTTGCGCCTGGTCGGTGACGAGCGCGCACACTGCCTCATGACCGCCGATGAGCGTCCGGTAGTGCAGATCGATGATACATACTACTTTGCCATCGCCAATGCCGACGGCTCGCTGACAAGCACGGGCATTCAGGCCTGCGACGATGCCGAGATGCCTGCCGACCGCCACGCGCGTGTCAACGCCATCGCACCCCGCATCACGCCGTCTCAGCTGCTGACTGCCCGCGCTGCCAAAAGCCGCTACGCTAAGCGGTCGATAGCACAGTCGGGCATGGGCTTGGCCGAGGCCAAGTGTCCGGCCATAGGTGACGTGCACGCATTGGTGATTTTGGTTGAGTTTTCTGACATAAAGTTCAAGCTCTCAGACCCATACGAATACTTCAACGGCATGCTTACGCAAGAAGGATTCAGCGAGTATGGCGGCACCGGCAGCGCACGCGACTACTTTTTGGAAGCCTCGATGGGAAAATTCACCCCCCATTTTGACGTGTATGGCCCGGTGACGATGTCAAACAAATGTGCCTACTATGGCGGCAACGACTCATGGGGCGAGGACATGCGTCCCGAGGAGATGGTGATCGAGGCCTGCAAAGCGCTCGACAGCACCATCGACTTCAGCCAATATGACACCGACAATGACGGGTGTGTAGACAACGTTTATGTGATCTACGCCGGCTATGGCGAAGCCTCATCTGACTTAGCATACACCATCTGGCCTCACTCGTGGACACTCGACGAGGCCGGCAAGTCGCTCGTCCTCGACGGCAAGAAAATCAACCTCTACGGCTGCTCAAACGAATGGGAAGACTATAACGGACAGGGGCGCCCCGACGGCATCGGCACTTTTGTGCACGAGTTTTCGCACATCCTCGGCCTCCCCGACCTTTATGACACCACAACCAACTACAACTCAGACAACTACTACGCCACGCCCGGCTCATGGTCGGTGCTCGACTATGGCCCCTACAACAACGACGGCCGTACGCCCCCGATGTACTCGATGTATGAGCGCAACGCCCTGCAGTGGTGCGAACCCGAAGTCATCGACGGTCCCCTCGACGGCACGCTTGAGAACCTCGCCGACTCAAACCACGGCTACATCATACTGACCAACACCGAGCGCGAATTTTTCCTGCTCGAGAACCGTCAGCAGACCGGCTGGGACACCTATCTTCCCGGCCACGGCATGTTGATCTGGCATATCGATGCCGACCAAAGCTACTTTGCAAACAACACGGTCAACAACAACAAAAAACATCACTATGTCGACCTCGTCGAGGCAAACGGCATCGCAAACAACAGCTTAACCTCATATCTCAAAGGCTTTCCGTTCCCCGGCACAAGCAACGTGACCTCGTTCACAGCTGACACCAAGCCCGCCCTGCGCGACTGGAACAACAACGCCATCGACCTCCCCATCACCGACATCGCCGAGAAGAACGGCGTCATCACCTTCAAGGTCGCCGGCGGCGGTTCACCCATGGCTGCACCCCAGACGCTGACTGCATCAAACATCGACCAGACAGGCTTCACCGCATCGTGGGACGCCGTGGACGAGGCTACCGACTATCTGCTCACAGTGTCAATGTTCAAGACCGGCATCGAGGTCGTCTCAGAGTGTGACTTTGGCTCTGGCTCGTCGGTGACTCTCCCCGCCGGATGGACATCATCGACCACCGAATGCTACGGCACAAACTCAAAGGGCTACTTTGGCGAATCGGCCCCGGCTATCAAACTCGGCAAAGAGAAAAACACCGAGCACTACCTGATGACGCCTCTCTTCAACGACGACATCAAATCGATGACCTATTGGGAACGCGGCGCCTCGACAAGCGGCAACAGCACCGTCACCCTGTCGGGCCTTGTCAACGGCTCATGGAAGACCATCGAGGAGTATGACGTCGACGACACCGCCGCTACACATGAGGTGAAGAACATACCCGAGGGTACCAAACAAATCAAGATTGTCTACAACAAGAAGAACGGCAATCTCGCACTCGATGACATCAAAGTGGTGTCGGGAGGCGCGGGCTATGTGGTCCTCCCCGGCTACAACGGCGTCAGCACCGAGGGTGAGACAAGCATGCGCGTGAATGTAGACCGTTCGCAAGGCACCAAGCTGCAATTCTTTGTCCGCGCAACCGACGGCGACCGCATCTCGCGTGCATCAGAAGCTAAAGATGTCGAGCTCACGCTCTCGGTGGCAAACGTCAGCGCCGATGAGACAAATCTCAACATCGCCGGCCGCACCGTCACCGCCGACGCATACATCACCGTGTGCGACCTGACAGGCCGCGTGATTGCCGAGGGCAACCGCCTTGTCACCATCAAAGCCGCCGGTCTGTATGTCATCACCGCCGGCGACATCACTCGCAAAGCTGTCATAAAATGACATTGACAACCATGCCGTTGCCGCTCATCCCTGATTCGCGCGGCAACCTCACATTCATACAGCAGGGGGCGCACATCGATTTTGCGCCCCTTTGCTGGAAGTGGGTGTACGGCATGGCTGAGGGCACAGACACTGATCCCGGTGTCTCGCCGCGTCACCGCATCGTCATTGCGTTAGCCGGCAGCATCTCCGTCGGCGACAACATCATTTTGACCGACCCGCACACGGCGTGTCTTGTCCCCCCGGGCGAGAATCTGACCCTGCACACCGTGTCGGCCAACGGTGTCGCACTGATCATCGAGGGTGAGCCTGATGCCACTGTGCCCCCTACCCCCGTCGGAGACGACAGCGGTCGGGACACAAGTGTCGATGATGCCTACGTCACCGGCCTACCGACCGTCGACACCCGTGAGTACCGGACGACTGCCGTGGCCGGAGAACCGATTGCACCGGTGCGGGCCTTTTATCTCTATGACATACCTGCCGGCGCGACACGCGGCGGCCACTCGCACAAAAAGGCGCACGAAATCATCGTCGCCGTGTCGGGCAGCTTTGACGTGCAGCTCGATGACGGAGAGCGCACAGTCACCCACCGGCTCAACGACCCGGCTCAAGGGCTTTACATCCCGAACGGCCTGTGGCGGACAATCGACCGGTTCTCGGACAACGCGGTGTGCCTGGTGCTGACCACCGAACTGTTCAGCGAGGAGGACTATATCCGCGACTACGACCAATTCAAAGAGTCAAAATCAGACGTTCGCAATTGAGGTAGCCAAGCTTGATACAACAACTTAATATCATTAGATTATGAAACGTACGGCAATCTTTGCGGGCATTGCATTGTTATTTGCAGCTTGCGGCTCCAAGTCAGACGATTACTCAGCCCGAGAGTATTATTCGGACGAATATGCTGAAGAAGAAGTTGAGTCGGTAGAGGAGACTGACGAGCAACAGATCGACTCAATGCTGAAACAGTTGGAGGAAGATTTAGACTGGATTGAGGAGAACATGACCAAGCCGTATGATGTGTCGGCCGCTCGCGTTGAGAAGATAAATGAGCTGAAACCCAAATTGGACTGGAAATACAACGGCGACTTCATGACCCCGGAGCAAGCGGAGCGTTATGAGACGCTGTCATTGCGCCTGACCGAAGTAGCCGACAGGTTCAACACACTCCACAACGTCCACGACTTAGCAGAATACGTCAACGATTGAGAAGTCAGTAGTGCAACCTCCGTGGACACCGGCACGGGCGGCATCTAAATAACGCCGCGCAGCGTGTAACGCGGGCAAAAATTTGGCGGGTCGGTATTTTTTGTGTACTTTTGCGAGCGTAAAAGAACATAGATATTTTGCCACCGATGAAACAACAATTTGAAATGGTCGCTAAGACCATGCAAGGGCTGGAAGAGGTTCTGGCCGAGGAGTTGCGAGGCTTGGGAGCACTCAATGTGGAGCCGGGATGCCGCATGGTGTCGTTTGAGGGCGACCTCGAGATGCTCTACAAAGCCAACCTGTGCTGCCGCACAGCTCTGCGCATCCTTAAACCAGTGTACAAATTCAACGCGTCAGACCCTGACACGCTCTACGAACTCGCCAAGGAATTTGACTGGGGCGCCATTTTGTCACCTGACAAGACTTTTGCAATAGATTCGGTGGTGTACAGCGACGAGTTTACCCACTCGCGCTATGTGACTTATCGCATCAAGGATGCGATCGTCGATTGGTTCCAGGACCGCCTCGGCGCAGGCAAACGTCCGGGCGTGCGACTCACCGACGCCGATGTCATCATCAACGTGCACATCTCGGGGACTGCCGTGACGCTGTCGCTCGACTCGTCGGGCGAATCGCTGCACAAGCGCGGCTATCGCGTGGCTCAGACCGAAGCGCCTATCAACGAGGTGCTTGCCGCCGGCATCATACTGCGCAGCGGATGGCGCGGCGACGCTCCGCTGGTCGACCCGATGTGCGGCTCGGGCACATTCTTGATTGAGGCCGCACTGATCGGCGCCAACATCATGCCGGGCGTATTCCGCAAAAATTATGCATTTGAGCATTGGCCCGATTTTGACGCCGAACTGTTTGAAAGTCTCTACAACGATGACTCGCAGGAGCGAGAGATGACGCACAAAATCTATGGCGCCGACATCTCGCCCAAAGCGGTGGAGATTGCAAACCGCAACATCAAGAGCGCGGGCGTCAGCAAGTATATCGACCTGCAATGCAAAGCGTTGTCTCAGTGGACCGAGGCACCGGCAAACGGTGTGATGGTGACTAACCCGCCCTACGGCGAGCGCATCTCGGCGCCCGACATGGAGGGGCTCTACCGACTCATCGGCTCGCAGCTCAAGCATGTGTTCACAGGCTACCACGCGTGGATCATCGGCTATCGCCGCGAATATTTTGACTGCATCGGCCTGTCGCCGTCGGTGAAAATAGCGGTATACAATGGCTCGCTCGAATGTGAAGTGCGCGAATATGTGATATTTGACGGCACATTCAAGGAATTTCGTCAAGGCGGCGGTCACCTGCGCGAGGTGATGGCCGAGGAGGAGACTGACCGACAGCCTAAACCCAAACGTGACGAGCGTCCCCGACGCGAGTCCAAGCGCGATGAGCGTCCCCGACGCGACTTCAAACGCGATGAGCGCCCGCGACGAGACTTCAAGCGCGACGACCGCACGCGCGAGTTTGAGGCCGACGAGGAAAATCCGTTGGCAAAGCGACGCAATCCTCACGCTCTCAAATCATTGACAGGCAAACGCCCGTCACTTCCACCCACCGACGGGCCTCTGATGCGTCCGCGCGGATGGCGCAAAAACAAACAGTAAAAACCCTATAATCACTTGCAAATGAACATACTACTCCTTGGCTCAGGAGGCCGTGAATCAGCCTTGGCCTACAAAATATCGCGCAGCCCGCTCTGCGAGAAACTCTTCATCGCTCCGGGCAACGGAGGCACACAGCAATACGGCGAAAATGTAGCGCTGTCGCCGCTCGACTTTGACGCCATCCGCAAGTTTGTGGATGCCAACGCAATAGACATGATTGTCGTGGGTAATGAAGACCCGTTGGTGTCAGGTATATATGACTATTTTGAGAAGGATCGCGTGTTGGTGCTCGGTCCGTCCAAGGCGGGTGCAGCACTCGAGGGGAGCAAAGATTTTGCCAAACGTTTCATGGCCCGTCACAACATACCGACCGCCCGCTATCAGACATTCACCGCCGAGACGCTCGAGGAGGGCTACCGTTTTCTCGAGTCGCTGACAGCGCCCTACGTTCTCAAGGCCGACGGATTGGCAGCCGGCAAAGGTGTACTCATTCTCGAGTCGCTCGACGAGGCCAAAGCATCACTCAAGGAGATGCTCGGCGGCATGTTTGGCGCATCATCGGCATCGGTGGTGATAGAAGAGTTTTTGAGCGGCATCGAGTGCTCGGTGTTCGTGCTCACCGACGGCAACGGCGGCTATCGCATATTGCCTGAGGCAAAAGATTATAAGCGCATCGGCGAGGGTGACACAGGCCTCAACACCGGTGGCATGGGAGCCGTCAGCCCGGTGCCGTTCTGCGACAAAGAATTCATGCACAAAGTCGAG
>CAZKYR010000046.1:0-9889 GCA_964557035.1 uncultured Bacteroides sp.
AATGTCTCGTTGGCCCACACCCGTTTCAATCGTCCCCGGGTGAGGTTGTAGAGCAACGCGAAGTTTATGCCTCCTATGAACATGAATATCGTCACGACCGACTTGACATAAAGCGAGTTCCATGCGCCTATTGAGTCGTTGCGAGTTGAGAATCCACCGGTCGAGATTGTGCTCAGGGCGTGACACAGTCCGTCAAACCGATCCATAGGTCCTATCATCAGCAGTATGCAAAGCGCTACTGTCAGCAACGTGTAGATGCCCCATAGGTTGAGGGCGGTGTGTCCGATGCGCGGATGTATTTTGTCATGTACCACACCTGTGACCTCGGCGTTGAACATTTGGACGCCGGCCGATGAATTGAGCATCGGTAGCACCGCAAGAGTGAACAATATGATACCCATGCCTCCAATCCATTGCATCAGGCACCGCCAAAGGTGGATGCCCATCGAGAGACTCTCCACGTCGGCCATCGTTGTGCACCCTGTTGTGGTGAACCCTGACATGGCTTCAAAAAATGCGCTCGACACTGTCAGCGGCGACTCGCAGAGGATAAACGGCAGCATTCCGAACAGTGAGAAGATGACCCATATCAATGCCGTCAGCAAAAAGCCGTCGCGCTTGCCTAACTCATCGCGGTGGCCGCGGTTAAACCAGTAGAGCGTGAAACCTGTGCCGGCGGTCAAAAGCGCCGTCAAGACAAATGACATTGCATCTGTCTCACCGTATATGAGGCTTGTAATCAGTGGAAAACACATGAAGCCTCCCTCAATCATCAACAGCCATCCGATGACACGCGCCAGCGCCTTGAAATTGATATGACGATGATTTATTGAGGCTGACATAACGGTCTGATTTATAAGAATAATTTCTCTACTCGATGCATCGCGCCCGCCAAACAGAAAACGACAACCTTGTCTCCTGCCCTGAGTTGCGTGTTGCCGTCAATCAGCTGACACGTGTTGTCGCGCATCATGGCGGCAAGCGTCATTTCGTTGAACAGCTTGAGGTTGCGTACCGGGGCGGATGATATTTTAGACCCGGGGCGCACCTCGAGTTCGGCCACCTCTGCATCGGCCATTATCATGCACTTTGATGACTCGGAGTCGGTGTCGAGCAACAGCTGAAAAATTCGTGAGGCGGCCAAAAACTTCTTATTGATAATCGTGCCGATGTTGAGCGCCTCGGCCTCATTGATAAGCTGGATGTTCTCCACCTCGGCTACGGTTTTGCGCACGCCATATTCCTTTGCAGTCAGGCATGAGAGGATGTTTGCCTCCGAGCTGTCACTCAGGGCTATGAACGCATCCATGTCGGCAAGTCCCTCATCGTTGAGCAACTCGTTGTCGCGGGCGTCGCCGCACACGATGTCACACGGGGGCACCAGCTCGGAAAACTTGATGCATTGCTGTCGGTCGTTGTCGATGACCTTAAACTTATATTTTTCGTTCGCCAGGTTGAGCAGACGTATGGCGATCTTGCCCGTCCCCATCACCATGACTCGCTTGATGCGGTGCGAACTCTTGCCACACAACACCCTGATGTCGTCAAAGTGTTCGGCCTTCGAGGCGAAAAAAACGATATCGTTCACCTCGATGCGTGTGTCGCCGCGCGGTATGATGGTGCGGTGATTGCGCTTGATGGCGGTGACATGTATGTTGTGGCGGTCATGGGTCACATCGCGCAGTTGCATCCCGGCTATCGGGGCGCCGGTGCGTACTTTCACGCTGGCGACAGTGATGTTGCCGTCGAGCAGGGGGACGCTTGTTCTCGACCACGACAAATCGAGCGAGCGCATGATCTCTTGCGCTGCCAGATACTCGGGATAGATGATGTTGTCGACCCCTATTTTGTTGAAGAACGGTCGGTTGGTCTTGTCGAGATACTCGTATGAGTCCACGCGTGCGACGGTTTGCTTGGCGCCGAAATTTTTTGCGATGCCGCACGAAACGACGTTTTTGGCCTCAAAGGGCGTGACGGCTATGAACAGATCACACCCCTTGACACCGGCTTGCCTGAGGGTGTTGAGCGATGTGGGACTGCCTGCAAGTGTCATCAGGTTGTAGTTGGCGTCGAGCACTGCCAGACGCTCGGCATCCTTGTCGACAACGATGATGTCTTGCTCCTCATGGGTCAGCATCTTAGCCAGGTGTGTGCCGACCTCACCGGCACCGGCGATTACAATTTTCATCGTTTGGCTGCTAAAATGGTTTGTAGGATGCTGTCCGAGTCCATGCCGCACAGCCGGTAAAGTTCATCGGGGGTGCCTTGTGCAATAAATTTGTCAGGGATGCCGATGCGGCTTACGCGTGGCACCGCTTTGTCACCTGCGTTGGCCGCAAACCATTCGATGACGGCCGATCCGAATCCTCCGTTTACCGAACCGTCCTCGATGGTGACAACGGGTGACTGTGACTCGAGTACTTCGGTTAATATTTTGGCATCAAGCGGCTTGACAAATCTCATGTCATAGTGTGTCACGCTTACGCCTTGTTGGCGTGCCGATGAGGCTGCTTTGGCAGCCTCGTGGGCTATCGGACCGATTGTCAGCAGTGTGACATCGCGCTTGCCTGTGTCGCCGCTGAGCAGTTGGCCGGTGCCCGGCTCGATGATCTGCGGGTCATTGTGCCAATCGATATTACGTCCCGCTCCACGCGGGTAGCGGATGGCGGTCGGGCCCTGCGCACGCGTGGCGGCGGTGTAGAGCATGTCGCGAAGCTGCATCTCGTCGCGCGGAGCAGACACTGTCATGCCCGGTATGACACGCAGATAAGCCATGTCAAAGGTGCCGTGATGGGTCACGCCATCCTCGCCGACCAAGCCTGCTCGGTCGATGCAGAATGTCACAGGGAGGCCCTGTATGGCAACGTCATGGATAATATGGTCGTAGGCACGTTGCAAAAAGCTCGAATAGATTGCGACAAACGGTTTGAGACCCTCTTTGGCCAATCCGCCTGCAAATGTCACGGCATGTCCCTCGGCGATACCCACGTCAAACACGCGCTCGGGCAGAGCCTCGGCCATTTTGCTCATCGAGGTGCCCGACAGCATGGCTGCCGTGATGCCCGTGATGCGCTCATCTTTGAGTGCCAGCTCGGTGAGCGTCTCACCAAAAACATCCTGATATTTGGGCGGTTTTTTTTCGCCTGAACTGCTGAGACGTTGTCCGGTCGTAGCGTCAAATTTGCCAGGCGCATGCCACACCGACGGGTTTTGTTCGGCAGGCTCATAGCCTTTGCCCTTGACCGTGCGAAGATGCAGTATGCGCGGCCCTTGCAAGTCCTTGATGTCGCGTAATACCTTGACTACTTTCTCAACGTCATTGCCGTCAAACGGGCCAAAATAGCGGATGTTGAGCCCCTCGAAAATGTTTTGCTGGCGCGACAGTAGCGACTTCAGACTGTTGTTAAAACGTCTTATGACACCGCGGCGGTGGTCAGAGATGAGGTGCATCCGCTTGAGGAAATTGTAGATGTTGAACCTGAATCGGTTGTAGCGTCGAGTGGTTGTCAGACGTGTCAGGTAGCTGTTGAGCGCGCCCACATTCGGGTCAATCGACATGTCGTTGTCGTTGAGTATTATCAACAGATTGTTGGGCGTGTTGGCTGCATTGTTGAGACCCTCAAAAGCGAGGCCGCCTCCAATAGAGGCGTCGCCGATGACCGCCACCACGTTGCGACGGGGCAATTCGTTTGACAACTCTGATGCGACAGCCATGCCGAGTGCGGCCGAGATAGAGTTTGACGCGTGTCCGGCCGAAAATGTGTCATATTCGCTTTCACTCGGGTTGGGAAAGCCGCTGAGGCCACCCAATTTGCGGTTGGTGTCAAATTTGTCGCGGCGTCCTGTCAAAATCTTGTGGCTGTAAGCCTGGTGTCCCACATCCCATACTATGCGGTCGTAGGGTGTGTTGAAGACATAGTGAAGAGCCACGGTGAGCTCAACAGCCCCCATGCTCGAGGCAAAGTGACCGGGATTGACCGACAATCGGTTGATCAGAAACGAACGCAACTGCGAACAAACGGCAGGGAGCGCCTGCTCGGGGAGCGCACGCAAATCGGCCGGTGAGTCAATGTGGCTCAGATAGTCGGGATTTGAGGCTGCTTTATCGTTTGGCTTTGTCATTGCGGATATATTTTTTGTAAAGGGGCACGAACACAACCACGGCCGACACCGGCAGAGGCCACAATGTCATCAGTGTCCATTGTGCGTTGCCCGCTTTCACTGAGGCAGACAGACCGGTCAGATACCACCAGCAAAATATCACCCACAGGGCCAATATGCAGGCAAAACGAAAGATTACTGACCACTTTAATTTCATCATGATGTTGCGATTTTGCGTTTACCTCAGCTGACTCGTCTAAAGCAACTGCAAATTTAGCAATATTTCCCCACACCTCCAAAACAAAATTTTGGCTTGTCTCCAAACCGTGTCCCGAATCCACACGTCAAATGCCTCAAATAATGCCTGACGGTATTGTAAATGATTCGAGGCTGCGCCAAAAGCGCAGCCTCGTCTATGGGGTAGTGTATGTCGCGAATATCAACGTTGCTTTTGAGCGTCGATTATTCGCCGGTTATTGTAGCGCCACCTTGAAGTGAGCCGCAGAGTACCGAGGGTGTGCAATTGACTTGAGAAACGTTGTTGAAGGTGATATTTACACCGTATGCACGTCCCATGATTGCACCTTGAGTAGTATTATCTGCTGAAGCCTCGATGGTCACGTTTTCGGCTGTCAGGTTGGTGAATGTGCGATTCACAGTCTCCTGGTTTACCGAGCCGAATAAACCGCCTGCCTTATAAGTGTTGGCATCTTTGATGGTGAGATTTTTCACTGTACAGTTTGTAGCACTTACGCCCGATGAGTATTGTCCGCAAATGCCTCCTACGCTTCGGCCTGTGCCGGTGCATGTGATCGTGCAGTTCTCAATGTTTACGTTGTTGAGCGAGCCGCGGAAGTTGTTGGACAAAATGCCGATATAGCCGTTAGCATTTGTTGTGCCGGTGATGTTGCAATTGCTGAATGTCACATTGTTCACCGTAGCACAGAGGTCGTCAACGAGCGGAGCAACGAGGCCGCTGATGGTGTGGCCTTCAAAATCAAAAGTGAGACTGTAGCCTGTGTCTTGGTTTGCCCAGATCTTATTACGGGTGTAATTATGACCTCCGAAATCCATGTCTGCAGTGACGACTACTTTGTCACCCTGTTTGATTTGGTTGTAATTTACATTCTGCAAAAATCCGATGTATTCGGCCGGTGTTGAGATGGTGTAGACTCCGTCAACTTTTTCTACAGTTGCCGTTGATGTGCCGTCCCAAACCAATACATTCTTTTGCTCGATGTCGTTGTCGGGGGTAGCAAATTCGTTGTCGACGGTGATGTTGAACTCAGCGGGCGCGGTCAGCAGTGAGCCGTAGATGTTGGTGCGGTGGTTGATCTGCACCGGAGCGGCATTGACTTTGACGGCCGACAGACCGTTGTTGAGCACGAGCTCGCAGTCGATTGTGCCGTTGCCGGTGAGCAGATAGTTCATCGCGATGAGCTTGTAATCGTTGGGCTGTGTTGCGAGCGGGAATGTCTGCGAGGGGAGGTCGCTGAAGTTGACAGCGGCAAACGAGGTGCCGTTTTCGTCGTTCACAGCGCTTGTACCCACGACATTGCCTGCGAGGATGTCAAACTGAGTGTAAAGGCCTGAGGTGATCTTCACAGTGCCGGTCAATGAGTTGATGACGTCGGTCAACACTTTGGCATCGGTGTCGTCGGTGCCCCAGTTGAGCTGTGCGAACGGACGTTTCAAGGTGACAGACTCGGTGTAAGAGCCGTCGACGGTGAACTGTGTCGATTTGCCGATGAAGGCATCTTCGCCCGCTACGTTAGAAGCGGCCTCGGCGTAATCGACAGACACGACGCCGTTTGAGTAAGAAGCGAACGAGTTGGTGCTGTCGTCCGCATAGAAGACAACCTGATAGCTTTTGCCCTTAGCTAAGGGGATGGTGACTGTCTCGGTTGTCTGGCTGCCTGCAAAAGCACCGATCTTTGTGTCAGAGAAAACAGGAGTTGTCGATGTTGTGCCGTTGACAACCTCATAGACCGTGTACTGCAGGTTGTTGAGTGTCGCACGGTCGCCGGCGTCGGTGCCGTCGCCAAAGTTGCCGCGAGATTGTACGCCGCGGGGCAGCTCGATTGTGAAAGTCACGCCGTCGCCGCCGGGATTGATGCTCAGGTCTTCTTGTGAGCACGAGGTGAAGGCCATCAGGCCGGCCACACCTAAAGTTGCGAATACTAACTTCTTCATAGTTAGGAGAATTGACTGATTATATGAAGATTAAGAATTTTTATACCACTGTTGGGTAGTTTTGTTATACAAGAACGAACCGGTTGTGTCGGGGAACAGATTCCAAGATGCGCCCTCGCTGATAATGATTACAGAGTTGCTGCCTCCCGGATGTGCAGGAGCACCAATCAGTTCACCGCTCAGGATTTTAAGAGTCGACAATGCGGTGCCGTTTGCCATTGAGCCGACAGTGCGGAGGCCATCCTCGTATGAGTTACCCTCTGAGATAAGTTTCAGGTCGTTTGAATAACCGTTGCCCGTATTGGCACAGCCGAGGATGCGGCCGGCATACAAAGCGGTGATAGCTGCCGAGCCACCCTGACAGTCATAGATGTTGCCTCGGTTGAGAATGCCTACGATGCCGCCGGCGTTGCCTGCATTGGCTGTTACGACAGTCACGGACGCTGTGTTGGTACAGTTCTCGATGTCGCCGTCGCCGCCTTGACCTACGATGCCGCCTGCTGTGGCGGTAGCCTCGATTGCGCCTGAGTTGTTGCAGCCGGTGATGTTGGCGACACCATACGAACCGACCATGCCGAAGATGCCTCCGACAGTCACGCCGATGATTTTGCCGCTGTTTGTACAAGAGTTGATGGTGAGAGGACCGTTGCCGTTGAGGTAGCCGACGATGCCGCCGGTGCGTTGAGGTGTAGAAGCACCTACATTGCCGCTGTTTTCGCAATTGGTGAGAGTTGTGGGCGCACCTACATAACCTGCAATGCCTGCTGTGCCTGCATTGTTATTTGCAGGCGCGTCAATATTGCCGCTGTTGATACAACCGGTGAATGTGTTTGTGCCGTAGCTGACAATACCTACGATACCGCCGGTCTTGCTTGATGCGCTTGTGCCGGTGACTGTGCTTGAGTTGACACAGTTGGTCACCGTGTCACCTGTGCTGCCATAGCAGCGGCCAACGATGCCGCCGGCGGCTCCGGTAGATGTGATTGTCAAGCCTTCGCTCTTGCAATTGTCGATGGTACAGTTGTTTGAATAACCGAGAACGGCGCCTGCCGAGTCTGATGATGACAATGTGCCTCCCGAGACGGTGACATTCTTGATGTTGGCATTTTGAGCGGCGCCAATCAGGCCGACACCTAATTCGTCAGATGATGCAACCAGGTTGAACACGGTTTTGCCATTTCCGTCAAATGTGCCGGTGAACTGGCCTTCGCCGTTTGCTGCGTCGCGCGAAACATTTGCGATCGGAGTCCACTCCTTGTTATTCAGGTCAATATCGTTGCTGAGTTGAATGTATGTGTCAGCACCGAGTGTGCCGTTGTTGATGCCGTTTGCTATCCATGCCAGATCAGATGCTTTGGCAGCTGCATATACATCTGTCTCAACGCCGTTAATTGTCTGTTTTACGGGTGTCACCTCTGTCATCTGTACGCCATCCCAAGCTGCGATGTCGTTGTCGGGGGTAGCAAATTCGTTGTCGACGGTGATGTTGAACTCGGCGGGTGCGGTCAGCAGCGAGCCGTAGATGTTGGTGCGGTGGTTGATCTGCACCGGAGCGGCATTGACTTTGACGGCCGACAGACCGTTGTTGAGCACGAGCTCGCAGTCGATTGTGCCGTTGCCGGTGAGCAGATAGTTCATCGCGATGAGCTTGTAATCGTTGGGCTGTGTTGCGAGCGGGAATGTCTGCGAGGGGAGGTCGCTGAAGTTGACAGCGGCAAACGAGGTGCCGTTTTCGTCGTTCACAGCGCTTGTACCCACGACATTGCCTGCGAGGATGTCAAACTGAGTGTAAAGGCCTGAGGTGATCTTCACAGTGCCGGTCAATGAGTTGATGACGTCGGTCAACACTTTGGCATCGGTGTCGTCGGTGCCCCAGTTGAGCTGTGCGAACGGACGTTTCAAGGTGACAGACTCGGTGTAAGAGCCGTCGACGGTGAACTGTGTCGATTTGCCGATGAAGGCATCTTCGCCCGCTACGTTAGAAGCGGCCTCGGCGTAATCGACAGACACGACGCCGTTTGAGTAAGAAGCGAACGAGTTGGTGCTGTCGTCCGCATAGAAGACAACCTGATAGCTTTTGCCCTTAGCTAAGGGGATGGTGACTGTCTCGGTTGTCTGGCTGCCTGCAAAAGCACCGATCTTTGTGTCAGAGAAAACAGGAGTTGTCGATGTTGTGCCGTTGACAACCTCATAGACCGTGTACTGCAGGTTGTTGAGTGTCGCACGGTCGCCGGCGTCGGTGCCGTCGCCAAAGTTGCCGCGAGATTGTACGCCGCGGGGCAGCTCGATTGTGAAAGTCACGCCGTCGCCGCCGGGATTGATGCTCAGGTCTTCTTGTGAGCACGAGGTGAAGGCCATCAGGCCGGCCACACCTAAAGTTGCGAATACTAACTTCTTCATAATGATATTGTATTGATTATTATAATTTTCATGTAAACTATCAGGCTAATGGATAAAAATGTCAATGTTATCTGAAAATGAGAAGTCCACCTCGAGACCGCTACCGGTCGAAGCGGTTAAGAAATCGCCTCGCACATACGTGATTTGACCACGTTTAAGCGGAACGGTGATGGTAGATGTCAGTCCGATCAGTTGGCCATCGGGTGTCCGCATGCCAAGTTGCACTTGCGCACCACTCTCCATGTGGTTGATCATCACATAGTCCATTGCTATGGCAGCCTCGTGGTTGTTTAAAGGCTTGATATCCGCATCGTAGTACATATTTGACCACGAATCGGTCACTTTGCCGGTGAAGATGTCATAGACTGCCGGCATGTACCAGGCATATTTCGCGACGATTGAGTATTGTTTGAGAGCATTGTCTTTTTGCATCTCAGACAAAGCGTCCCAAGCCGGGGCGGCGATGGGGATGTTCCACCGGCTCAAAGACTCGTTATAAAATTTTTCAAAATCAGTGGCGATGAATACATATTTGGCCAACGGACGCTCTAATACGATTTCGCCGGTGACACAAAAGTCCGAATCTATCGTTTTGGGCACGTCAAGAGCTATGAAGCCCTCAAAAGCATCACGTTTGTCGGTGTCTCCGCGATAAGGTGCCGAATATGTGATTGATCCAAAGTTGGCGACATCATAGTAAGGCGGGACGACGTCAGGATTCACGAAATCTTGCCAGACGTATATATCCCAATCTCCGGCCGGAATGGTGACATCGAGGACAAAATCGGCAAGTGTCAGGTCGGGTCGCTCCACGACGATGGTTTTTACAGGCACCGTGGTGGTGTTGCGAGGATAGAGATTGATGATGTAGCGGGCTGACCACCCCTCATCTGATGCCTTTGAGTTGCGGGCCGATGCGTAGTTGGGCGTATAATAGTCTGTTTCTTCCCACGTGAGGTCGTGCTTGATTTTTAACTTCACGCTGATGTTTTCGTTGAGCGCGGGCACCTCGTGAACACAACTTTGTGTGAGTATCAAAGTCGTGAATATCAATGTCGCGGCAAGCAAGGATTTAAAATAGCTTGACAGTCTCATCTCGCAATACCTCCTTCCTCTGTCGCATGTGCATGTTTCTTGCGAAGGTCAAAACGATAGGCCACCGAGATGGCGGCATTGTCGATGCCATAGAACGTAC
>CAZKYR010000047.1:0-9834 GCA_964557035.1 uncultured Bacteroides sp.
GCACCCCGCACAGGTAACAACGCCTATCACGAGAATCTTGAAAATCTGACAACAAACACGATCAATTACCTTTTGTCTAAAGCTCCGGCCGGCGTCATTGAGATCATGGATCAGACTGCCGACGAGAACGCCCCCGTCGAGTATTACAACCTCAGCGGTGTACGCGTCAATGCAGCTGATGCTGCAGCCGGTGTCTATGTTGTCAAACAAGGCAACAAAGTCACAAAAAAAGTGCTGGTAAAATAATCATGAGTATATCTCCGTTATAGAAACAGTAACTTTGTATCCTCCATCGGCGATGTCGTGATGATGTCGCCGATGGTTATCTAATTAAATAATCGCAACTCTAATTAAATAATCGCAACTCTAATTAAATAATCGCAACTCTAAATAAAATAACTCCTTACGTCAATAACCAATGATGAATAACTACCTACTGAGAATAATCGGTCTGTCAGCAATGACCATTGCGGCCGCGTATGCGTCGCAAGCCCGCGAAGTTGCCCGTTTCTCGATGGAGAATAACGGAGGTAAAATCACTGAGACCGTCAGCGGCAAATCGTTTGCTGTCTACGGTGTGCACCCGGCCGACAATGTCGCCGGCGCCAAGGGGCGTGCAATGAGATTTGACGGCTATTCGACATTTGTCGAGGCGACCGTGGGCGACATCATACCGGCCGATTCAAAAAAGATGACGGCCTCGGTGTGGTTTGCCGTGGAGACTTATCCGATCGTCGAGATAGATGTCAACACCGCCGAGCGCGTGCCCGTCGTGTCGTGTCTCGATGAGAAGGCCAAGACCGGCTTTGGCTTTTTTGTCGGTTTTGACGGCAAGTATTCGTTCAAGACGTTCATCGGCGGCTGGCCTCTCGAAATGAAAGTAGACACGCCGCTCAAGCAGTATGAATGGGTCAACCTGACGGCTGTCATCGATGCCGAGGCCCGCACCGCCACACTCTACAACAACGGCGATGTCGTGGCCACATCAAAGGCAAACGGCGCCCTGACCGTGTCAAATAACAAAATGCGCATCGGCCGCAGCTTCAGCGAGCGCTACAGCGGGCCGTTTTGCCTGACATCGTTCAACGGCGTGGTTGATGACATAGCCGTGTGGGATGAGGCTCTGAGCGCCGCCACGATCGCGTCGTGGAAAGCCGAGAATGACGCGGTGCTCACGGTGCCGGCATCGCGATTTGCCGACGACCCGATGCGCCCGCTGTTCCACGGCATGCCGGCAGCAAACTGGACTAACGAAACTCACGGCCTCACATTCTCTGATGGCCGCTATCACCTTTTCTTCCAAAAAAATGCCAACGGCCCGTACATGTCGCGCCTCCACTGGGGCCACCTGTCGAGCGAAAACCTGTATGACTGGAAGGAGGAGCAAATAGCTCTGACGCCCGGCGAAGCATTTGACATCAAAGGGTGCTGGTCGGGATGCGTATTCACCGACAACGAGATCACGCAAGGAAAGCCGAACATCATCTACACCGCCGTTGACTATGGCAGAGCGACAATCGCGCAGGCGATGCCGTCGGACGATGACCTCATCGCGTGGGAGAAGAGCCCGGCACCGATTATCAACGGTCGTCCCGGCGGATTGTCAGACGACTTCCGCGACCCATATTTCTTTCGCAACGGCAGCGGCGCTTACATCATCGTAGGTTCGAGCAAGGAGGGCGTCGGCACGACCACGCTCCACACCTACAACCCTGCGACAAAGAGCTGGAGCAATGACGGCAAGACATTCTTCACCGGCACAAATGCCGCCTCATGCGGCACATTCTGGGAGATGCCCAATGTGACGAAAATAGGTGACAAATGGCTGTTCACCGCCACTCCGCTCAACACGTCAAAAGGTGTCGCATCGCTCTACTGGACCGGTTCGATAAATGCTGACGGCACATTCAAGCCCGACCGTACCGCTCCCGCCAACATCGAGCTGCCCGGATTGGCACGCGACGGATATGGACTGCTATCACCCACGATCTACCAAAAAGATGGCAAGACCATCGCCTTAGGCATCGTCCCCGACAAACTCCCCTCGCAGGCAAACTATGACCTGGGATATGCTCACGTCTACTCACTGCCTCGCGAGTGGACGCTCGACAGTGAGGGCAACCTCTGCCAGAAGCCCTACGCCGGTCTCGCTGCCATGCGCGATGAGAAAGGGTTTGCCAAAGCTGACTTCAACCTCGACGGCACACTCAATCTCGACGAGGTGAAAGGCCGCAGCATCGAGCTGTGCGGCGAGTTCACCGTCACCTCTGGCAAATGTGGCTTCACGCTGCTCGATGACGGCTCATCGGCGCTCAAAGTCTACTATGACGGCGCCACGGGCGAGATTGTTGTGGATGCCCGCAACGTCGACCGCCTGTCAAACGATGCAGGCAGCTTTGACGGCTACTACCGCAGCACACTTCCCAAACAGCTTGCAAAAGGGTCGACAATCAAACTCAACCTGTTTTTTGACCACTCGATACTCGACATCTTTGTCAACGACACCTGGGCATCATCGGTGAGAGTATTCCCCAAAGAAAAAGCGACTGAGAAGGCTACTGCCTTTGCTGACGCGCCCACACAGGTGAAGTCGATAAAGGCATGGAATCTGAGTGCCGCAAACAACAATTCGGGCGTGCGGCCGATCATTGCCGACGCTGACGACATCACCATGACAGTCAAGGGGGGCAACATCGAGTATGGCAACCTCAACACGCCCGCGATCGTGTCGGTGTATGACCTGTCAGGGATGAAGGTGCAAGAGCAATATGTCGACGACCTGGCAGGAGTCATTACCACAGATCTCAAGGGGCTGCATGTGTTGACACTCCGCACCACACGCCGTACGATGTCGCAAAAAGTGTTTTTTTGATTCTTTGGCCGACAGTTTGAACTTTTTGTAGTGTGAATTGTTTGAATATAAATTACTATTGCGAATTTTTGATTCAAGAACATTTATACGCAGACATTTCCACTAAAAAAAACATAAGATGAAAAAACAAATTTTCATGGGCTTGGCTCTGGCAGCCACCCTCGGCCTGGCAGCATGTTCGGATGCAAAAACATCGACAGCAGCCGCCCCCTCGACTCAGTCAACAGGTGACAGCGACAAAGCGGTGCTATATTCAGGCATCCTTCCCTCGGCCGATGCTCTCGGCACTGTCTACACACTCAAGCTCGACTTTGACGACGACAACAACTACACCGACGGAGACTATGTGCTGATTGAGAACTCGCTCGCCGCTGACGAGAATGAGATGAGCGGTCTCAAAGAGGTGGCGACCTCATACAGCGAGGGCGATTTCCGCAAAGAGACAAAAGAGGTGAACGGCGAGAAGGTAGAGTATATCGTGTTGGCACCCGATGCTAAAGACGCACTCGGTGTTGAGTCAGCCGGCTCGCTCTACTTCCTGGTCAATGCCGACGGCTCGCTGACAATGACCGGTGCCGATCTGACCAAGCCCGAGGGCGCAGAGTACTACACTCTGGCCGTGAAGTAAGAGCTTGTGTAAGCACTTCAAGACAGTATATTAAAAACACGACTGCGATTATTAAAAAACACTACCGCGCTGCGACATCCCCGATGTCACGGCGCGGTCTGTTTAATGTCACGCTCACGGATGTTTGCTTTATTTGGAATTAATGATTACCTTTGTAACCGTAAGCATCAAAAAAACAATAAACAGGTGGTTTAAAACCCGAACTTAAATCTTAATGAACGGAAAATTACTGTTTGATTTAGAATGTACTCAGCCGGCCCTTTGGGCCAAACGTCATGGCGGCGGCATGTTTGGTGAGATTGTTTTACGTAAACTCATCGATAATAAAGCCGAAGTCGTGGTGTACTATAATTCGGCCAAATGGCTGAACCCGGAAATCAAACAGTTGTGCGAACAGTCGGCTACGGTGACATTGGTCGACCGAAAAGGACAATCAATCAGCGAAATATTCGCCGGGTATGGGTGTGGACGTTTATTTAGTCCGCTCCCGGGTAACGAATATAACAGCTTTGAAGGTGATAAAATCGGTGTTATACACGGATTGAGGTCGCTTGAGCTTATTTATGACAGTCATTCAAGAAAGTATCCGCTTTTAAGTTTTAAACGCCGGGTGAAGTTTTTGGCCGAGGCATATTTGCCGGGACTGATGAAAAAGCGGCATAAACAGGATTATGCTGAAATAATACAAAAAGGGGATTTCATTGTAGTGTCAAATCACACCGCCGCAGCAGTGAAAGTATGGTTCCCTGAAACCCGTGAAAAAAATATCGGTGTTTTTTACAGCCCGTCGACCGTGTCTGATTCGCCTGTGGACGATTATGCATCTGATCATCCTTACCTGCTGATGGTGAGCGGTAATCGATGGGAGAAGAACACTATCCGTGCCATCGAGGCTATCGAGAAACTCATTGATAACGGTTTTCTTGCCGGTGTGGACATATACATTACGGGCTTAAAAGACTTCACGGAGTTAAAGCACCGTTTAAAATACCCTGACCGGTTCAAGGCTCTCGGCTATGTAGAGGACGACGTGTTGCGAAGTCTGTATAAATCAGCATACGCGTTTATATATCCGTCGCTAAATGAGGGCTTTGGCTATCCGCCGCTCGAGGCCATGCACTATGGTGTGCCTGTGGCGGTGTCGGCGGTGAGCTCAATCCCGGAGGTGTGCGGCGACGGGGTTTTGTACTTCAATCCGTTTGACATCAATGAGATAGCCAACCGTATAGTTCAGCTCACCGACAGCGATACCCGCAAGCGACTTTCTGAGCAGGGGCGTAAACGGGCAGCTTTCATCCGCAATAAGCAGGACAGCGATTTGCAAAAACTCGCTCAATACCTCATCCGATAACCCTCACATTCCCCGTCTCTTTATATGTCGACTAAACAACTGAAACGCAAGATTCATCGTGCTTTGGAGGAACTCAAGGCTACCTTTAAGATTGCACGTTTAACCTCGATAAAGCAAGCCGCAAGTACTTTCATTGCAAAAGTCGACATACAGCGCTTTGTCCGAAACGGCTATGTGGAGACACCGGCCATGAAACGGCATTTCCTGGCAAAGCATGCTACGATGATCGATTACTTTGAGCGGCGTTATAAAGATTGGTGGGAACGCTACCAACTGCCTCAGTTGCCTGATGCTCCGGAGGACCTCAGAGGCAAGGTGTGGATGTGTTGGTGGCAGGGCCTCGAAAATGCTCCCGAAATTGTCAAAAAGTGTGTCCAATCGGTGCAAGACCGTGTCGGGAAGAATAATGTCATGATTATTACTGACGCGAACGTGAGCGAGTATGTCGACTTCCCCGACCATGTCATTGATAAGGTGAAACGAGGTATTATATCACGTACACACTTTTCGGACCTCCTGCGATTTAATATTTTGTCGCGCTATGGAGGTGCCTGGCTCGACGCTACATTTTTTTGCACCGGAGATGAAATACTCGGCTATCTGCAGCAGCCTGTGTGGTCGATCAAACGACCCGAATACAATCACGCATCGGCAGCCTGCGGTTATTTTGCCGGCTATTCCATATCAGCCGATTACCAACATCGATGGGTTTACAAGATTATGTTGGATTTCCTCTTCCATTATTGGGAAACAAACAACTACTTGATAGATTATCTTACAATCAGCTACTCTGTGGTTTTGACCCAAAAGCACTTTCCTGAAGTTAAAAGGCTCTTTGAACAGATAAAGCCCAATAACGCCCACTGTGACGACCTGGTTAAATACCTCGGGCAGCCCTTCGACCTTGCAATATGGCGTGAGCTTCAACAGAATACCACGCTATATAAACTCACGTGGAAGGCCAAATTCCCTGACCAAGCAGACGGGCGCCCCACCTTCTACGCAAAACTGATGTCAGGCGAGTTGCAACGCGACTGAGCACGATCGGCCGCCTCGTCGTCAACTTTTCTTGTCAAATACGCTCTTACATCAATTTTGTTTTAGAGCAAAGGCGGTCTGATAGGAGATGGACGCCAGACCAATGCGCCTAAAAAGGGATTGAACATCGTGATATATAGCGACGGCACAGCGCGCAAACTTATAATGAAACAATGACGCAACGCCGCACGTCGGCGTCTACACGTTTGAAATCCAATCTACAATCAAGGGTGCGTACAGTCAGTGCGCGCCCTTGATAATTAATGTTCGACGTCCAGGGACGCCGGCGGGGAAACCCCGCATCCACTCTCCCCACGCTGCGGGCAGCTAACGCCGCCCTTGCATGGGGCTACCCACTGACGCGGCTCTGCCGCTCTGCCGCATGGCGGCGCTCGTGCTAATGCAAGATAATTTGCTGATTTTCAGGTGGTCGCACGAGCCGTGCGTCCCTACAAAGCACCCTAAGAATATCTTCGAGTCAGGAGAATTAGAGAGTGGCGGCGTGGATCAGCGGATGGAGGAGGCGCTGCCTTGGGCGGCTGTGATGTCGTTGCCGCGCTGCACTTTCTTGCCGTAGCCAAAGGTGTAGGCAACCGTGAGGTTGAGGCGTCTGTGATTGTTGAGGTTTATGGCTGTCGTGCGCGAGGTGTACCAGGGTGTGTCGATGGCGGTGACGTCGCCGCGCCAGTGACTGCGAAACGGGTTGATGAGAAACGCGGTGACTGTCCACGATGAGTTGCCCCATCCGGCCATTAACCAGAACTTTGACCGCTGCTTGATCTTGACGGGGTTGGCTTGGTCAAAACGGGTCTCGGGCAGGTCATAAGACGCCGCGGCATAAAATTGGCCGAAATAGTATGTCGCGCTGAGCGTTGCGACCAATGAGGTATGCGACTGATTGAACTCTCCGCTGAATCGGTGGTAGGAGATGCACGGGCGTGCCTGTATGACCAGTTTGCGTGACAATGCGTAGGCGGTGAGGTTGATCGAGGCCCAGAGGTTGTCATAGTTGCCGCAGTTCTCGGGCATGACCAGGATGCCTTTGCCGTCGTCGGTGATCCTGTAGTTGTCGGCAAAATAGTCATGCTTGCGAACCCACGTGACTATGGGTGACAGGTTGATATAGGATGTCGGATTATAGGTGTAGCTCAATTGGGTCAGCAGGGTGTGATAGGCGTGCAGACTCGGATTGCCTTGTGTCCACCGGAGCTGATCGGTCTGCAGGAGCACTGAGTTGGTCTGTGAGCCCGACGGGGTGTTGATGGTGTAATAGCATAGGGCGCCAAGGCGGTGGCGCGGGGCGGGCATCCAGTTGAGGTTGAAGTTGACGGTGGGATATAATTTGCTCTCGGTCTCGCCGGCGGTCCTGGCGTGATAATATGTCGCGGCCAAACCTAAATTAGCATGGATGCGGTCATCTGGGGTGAAGGTGTATGAGACGCCGGGATAGACCAGCAGGTGAGAGTTGTGATTGACGTTGGTCGTCGATCCGTTGTAGTGAATGTCACTCTTGTAGGTGATGGCTGATGCGCTGAGCGAGAGCTTGTGCATCTGATTGATCTGCTTAGAGACGGCAATTTCGCTTCCTGTGCCCCATATATCCTCTTTGGCTGTCAGGTCTCTGATTGCCAGATTACCCTCATAGTACATCTGTCGTTGGTTGACGTGGTCGTATGCGAGGTCAAACGAGGCGCTCAAGGCCCAGTCGGACGGCAGTTGCTGAAAGAACTCGTTGCTCCATCGCACGCTGTTCTTGCGCGAGGGGGTGTCGTTGATGCTGCTCTCGCCGGCGAACAGCGGGGGCGTACAGTTCAGCGAGCTGATGTGTCGGTTGGTCGGCGTGTGCTCAAAAGACCAGTTTAGTGTCGACGACAGCTGTGTGTTGCTGCCCTGATAGAGTGCTCTCAATGATGTGCTGGGGCGATTGGCCGTATATCGCGAGTCTTCGAGCCGAGTTGTGCGCGTAATGCCGTCGGGTGCGACCGTCTCATACCCCGGCAACCTGTAGTGCTGCACCTGGTCGGCACCGAAGTGCGAGCCTCGCGTGTATTGATAATATGCTCGCGCATCAAACGTCATCTTCTTGTACACCATCTTGCTGTTGAGAGTATTATAGGTGGAGAAACCGCTCATGAACATTTCAGTCGTGTTGAATTTGGTGTAGCCGCCATATTCATATTTCTGCATGACGTAATTCACCACATGCGCGCAATTGCGAAACTTGGGGTCGGTCGGATAGTCGAGCACCTCGACACGCAGTACATCGCGCGTATTCATGTCGGCGACATCGGCCTCTGACGCCGGCACACCGTCGATAAAGAATGACACCGCCTCGCCCGCGTTGGTCGACACAGATCCGGTAAGGCTGTTGACGATCAGCTGAGGTATCTCTATCTGCTGCAAGAGCATCGTGCCGTTGGCCGAGGCGTTGCGCTGTTGTTTTGTAGGCAGATAGCTGACTTTATCAACCGTCATATTCATCCGGTCGGCCTCGATTGCCACCTCGTTGAGTTCGTGAGACACGATGGTGTCAGCCGGCTCACTCTGAGCATATATTGTCAGGGGCGCTAAGAGAGCGCCGAGAATTGCAATCGTTTTCATGCGATGGTTCATAAAGTACGCTGCAAAGATAAGGCTATTACTTCTTTTGCGCAATACCCAAAAGTGTACGTTTTGTCAGTTAGGGAATGTGTTGTATCTTTGCCTAAAAATCACAGAACAGCGCATGAGACCCTTAATTTTTCATCTCGTCATCATCATTTCGGCGCTCGCAGCGGCGGGGAAAGGCAAATTTTCAAACTACGAGAACGTTGTCGACGGCGGATATAATTTCATTCTATATGAACCAGACTCAATCGTGTCGCCACAGCCTTTGATCATAGCGTTGCACAGCCGCAGCGCCTCGGGCAGCTCGCTCAGGCAGGTCGACACGTTTGGTACTATCGATGCCCTCCGGTCGGGCATGGAGCTTGATGCCGTCGTGCTTGCGCCACAGGCGACAGGCGACAGATGGGATGTGGAGAAGGTCATGAAAGATGTTGATTGGGTGATCGCCAACCGCGACATCGACACAGACCGCATCTACGCGATAGGGATGAGTATGGGTGGCAACGGAGTGGCCGACCTGGCAGCGTCACATCCTGACCTGATAGCGGCAGCCATCATTCTGGCAGGTGCGACCGCCTCATACAGCGTCACAAATCTCAACAAACTCCCCCTGTGGGTGATACGCGGACTCGACGACCGCGACCAAGCGATTGCCCGCACCGACAAAATGGTAGAGGTCATGCGCTCCCAACCCGACCACGCACCGCGTCTTGTCTACACCAGAGTGAAAGGTCTCGACCACCGCAACCACGAGCGCATGCTCTATATGCCATATTTCTATCAATGGCTCTTGTCTCACCGTCTTGATAACCCCGGCAGGTCGGTCAATAAGACAATCGACGTGACATCCAAAATGCTCAAAAACGCGTATGAGGGACTGACCCTGCGCGACGGTTCGGCCGCCCGACGCCCAAGTCGCGCCCACGGCCCCACCCGCGGATTTATCCGCTGAAAATCAGTCAATATTGTTATTTTCCGGATTATGACCTACAATAAATTAAGGGAAGATATTTCTTTAGGAAAATATACCACCAGTGTGCGATTATACCACCTTTTAAGTGGTATGATTTAAAGTTACTCATGGGCGTGAATACACACATTCCACTCTCTGTAAACTCTGTTCTTCAGTTTCTTTGGTTTCGGTGAAAAGAAAAATCCCTGAAGGTCGTTGACTTGCAGGGATTTACTCCAATTAAAAACCTCTTAGTGACCCCGGAGGGATTTATCCCGAAGGGTGTTAAGTTCTTTGCCTATCAATACTTTAGAATTCTTGAAAATCATGAATGTTCCCTTTTTGCACACCCGGACATTTGCAATGATTTTCTTTGCTTCGCATTG
>CAZKYR010000048.1:0-9771 GCA_964557035.1 uncultured Bacteroides sp.
GGGACGCGCGCTCATCCCCACCGGGCTTTACCTCGAAATCCCTGAGGGTTTTGAATGTCAATTGCGCCCTCGCTCGGGACTTGCTCTCCGCTCAGGCGTCACTCTGCTCAATACGCCCGGCACTATCGACGCCGACTATCGAGGAGAGATTGGCGTGATATTGGTCAATCTGTCTGACCGTGAGTTTGTTGTCAACGATGGCGAACGCATCTGTCAGATGGTGTTCGCGCGTCACGAGCAAGTCAAATGGATCGCGACCGACACCCTTGCGGAGAGCGACAGGGGTGAAGGGGGCTTTGGTCACACAGGCACGCACTAACAGATTGGCAATGAAACATATACACCGATCAATACTCACATTACTGACTGTCACCACCATGGTGCTGACATGCTGGGCGGCAGGCCGCAGTGCCGATGCCCGGGCCGACGAACAACGGCGCAAGGCTGACTACATCTTCATGGAGGCTCTCAGGCAAAACGCCCTAGAACAGCCCGACGCTTATTTTGAGCTGCTCAACCGCGCCCATCGACTCGACCCCGAGGACACCGAGACCGGACTCGATCTGGGCTACTACTATGCCATGCTTGCCGGCGACGACTCACTGATGATGTCGCGCGGATTTGAGATGATGCGCCGACATTTTGACACCAATCCGCACGACTACTACGGCGCAATCTTTTATGGCACCATCTGCCAACGGTTGGGCGAGCCCGAGGAGGCATTGCGCGTGTGGCAGATACTCGATTCCATCAACCCCGACCGCCCCGACGTGGGCATACGCTATGGCGAGAGTCTGATGGAGAGCGGCGACACAGCCAACGTGTTGCGCGCCATCCAGGTGTTTGACCGGCTCGAACGCACTGAGGGCAAAGACCTCGGGCTGACTTCACACAAAGTAAGGGCACACTATTTTGTCGGCGACACCGCCGCCATTTATCGCGAGCTCGACGAACTGATAAAATACTCACCCCGTTCGGCAGCTAACCGCGTGTATGCCGGCGACGTGTACCGAGCCATGAGCCTCCCCGACTCGGCCATAGCAAGCTACAACGCCGCATGTGCCATCGACTCGACAAACGGCTTGGCCTACTACTCGCGCGCCAACTTCTATCTCGAGCGTGGCGACACCATCGGCTATGACCGCGAGATTTACGAGGCACTTCGCCAGTCGGGGCTCGACCCGGACACCAAAATGGAGCTGCTCAAGACCTATGCGCGCGACATGATACGCGACACCGTGCAACGCCCGCGCATCAATCAGCTCTTTGGCATTCTCATCGACCAGCAGCCCCACGACATCAATCTGCGCGACCTCTATTCGGGCTATTTCATCGCCACGCAGCAATATGCCGAGGCGGCCGAACAGATGTCCTACACGCTCGACCTCAATCCGGCCGACGAGGACCGCTGGCGCACGCTGATAGGCTTGTACATGCAGGCCGGGATGTATGACGAGGCTGTGAAATCGGGCTACACAGCGCTCCACTACTTCCCCGAGAGCTCGACCATCTACATGCTCACCGGCGCCAACGAGTCGATGATAGACCGCTATGACGATGCAATCGCCAACCTGCAGCGGGCGTATGACACGGGTGCAGACCGCGGCGACGAATATCTGTCAGAGGTGCTGTGCACCATTGGCGACACATACTACAAGAGCGGCAAGAAAGATGAGGCATTCGAGCAATATGAGCGATCGCTCCAACTCGACCCGCACAACTATCTGTCGATGAACAACTGCGCATACTTCCTGGCCTGTGAGGAACGCGACCTTGACAGGGCTGAGGCGTTGAGCGCTGAGGCTGTGCGTGTCGACCCCGAGAATCCCACGTCGCTCGACACATACGCATGGGTGTTCTTCAAGAAAAAAGAGTATGCCAAGGCCCTCGACTACATCAATCGTGCCCTCAACTTTGACGAAGACCCCGGCAGCGAGGAGCTCGACCACGCAGGAGACATCAATTTTATGAACGGCAACCGCGACGAGGCCGTGCAATACTGGCAGCAGGCTCTTGAGCTCGACCCTGACAACGACCTGATACGCCGCAAAGTGCACATGCGAACCATCATTTTTGAATGACAATGAAAACCAGACTGCTGATACTCATTTTTGCCGCCGTTAGTCTGTTGAGCGCATGCCGTTCGCAACGCGCCATCACCGACGACACCGACATCACTCCCGATAACGGCGACATCAAGCGGCCGCCGGTGTCGGCTGTCGACACCCGCTCGGCTGCCGCCCAATACACACGGCTCTGCGCCACCTATCACAATTGGGATGCCATCGAGGCACCGGTCAAAGTCAACATCACCTCGCCGTCAAAAATGTCGGTGTCGGGCAAACTCTACATGGCACGCGGTAAAGATGTGTATATCTCGCTGCGCATGCTCGGCCTCGAGGTCGCGAACCTGTATGTCACCGCCGACTCGGTTTTTGCGTCAGAGAAGCTGGGGAAACACTACGTCGCCGAATCGCTCACTTCGCTCCTCGGCGGCACCAACCTCACCGTCAATGACATACAGGACATGCTGTTGGGACGCGCATTTGTTCCCGGCAAAGGCACCGTCAGCGATGCTGTCGCCTCGCTGTTCGACATCACCCTCTCGGGCAACCGCATGCTGATCACTCCACGCCAACAGCCGGCCAAATATGAGTATGGATTCATGGCAGACACACGATCAAACGCACTGACGACAATCGTGGTCGAGCCGGCAGGGCACACCGCCGTAGAGTGCAACTATGCCGGCGCCACGACAATCCCCGGAGTCGGCGGCGTCTGCTCCCAGATGAGCATCGACACCACAGTCAAGACAACACATATCGCAGCTTCACTCGAAATAAAATATGACGAGGCCAAAACAGGCAAATCTATCAACTCAGCGCGCTGGAAACAGCCCAAAGGATATGTCAAATGGCTACCGATCAACTTCGCAAAATCATTAGGTCAATGAAATTCAAAAGGTTATATTCACTTTTGTTTGTCGCACTCATGCTCGCCTCAGTACCCTTCGTTGCTGAGGCCGGCTCACGCTCAAAGAAAAAAGCCAAAACGACTCAGACAACCGGCAACCGCTCGCAGTCAACCGTGCAACAGGCAAAAAAGAATAAGCAGGCCCAAATAAGACAGACCGAGGCAGAGATAAAGGCAAGCCGTGCCGAGGCAGCACGCCGTCTCAGCCAGCTCAACCTGCTGTCGGGACAAATCAACGACTGCACCGCCGACATCGCACGTCTCAACGCGTCGATCGACTCGGTCAGCGGCATCATGACGGTCGTCAACGACTCAATCGATCAGCTTGAGAGCAGGCTCGGCAGCCTCAAAGAGAGCTATGGCCGCACGTTGCGCCGCCAACGCGCACGTCGTCGCACCATGTCTGACATGGCATTTTTATTTTCCTCGTCATCGCTCAATCAGGCCATGCGCCGCTCACGTCTGCTAAAACAGCAGGCTCGCTGGCAGTCACAAAAGGTCGCTGACCTCAAAGAGACAAAAGCAGCCCTCGATGCCCGCAATGTGCGACTGGCACAGCTCAAGGAAGCCAACGAGCTGTCACTCCACCGCGTCGCCGACCAACGCGACACGCTCAAGACCAAACAGGCCGCGACTTCGCTGTTGGTAGACTCGCTCAAGACACAGGAGAGCGCTCTCAACGCCGTGCTTGCCACGCAGCGTCAGGAGGCACGCGACCTCGACAACGAACTGTCGCGACTGATCGCCGAGGAACAAGCCCGTCAGGAGCGTCTGCGCCGCGAGGCAGAGGAGGCCGCGCGCAAAGCTGCCGCCGAGGAGGCCGCGCGCAAAGCAGCTGAGGAAGAGGCGGCTCGCAAGGCTGCCGCCGAGGAGCAAGCCAAGAAAGAAGCCGACGCTGACAAAAAGAGCGAATCGGCCAAAACCGACGAGTCGACCGACACCAAACAAGCCGACAAAAAGCAAGATACCAAAACTCAGGAGACTAAAACTCAGGAGACCAAGCAGTCAAAGACTGAACGCAAATCGGCCAAACACAAAAAAGATAAGAAAAAGAAGGGGAACAAAAGCACTGAGCCGTCGACACCGGCTGCTCAGACGCCAGCCGAACCGACACCCGCACCTGCGCCCGCGCCGGTCATCGCCGATGCGGCCACACTCACCGAGACATTTGCCAACGCCCAAGGCAGGATGCCCTGGCCTGTTAGCGGCAAACATGTCGTGGTCAAGCAATTTGGCGTGCGCCCTCACCCTCACTTGCCACATGTCACCACCGACAACCCCGGCATCGACATCGAGACAGACAAAGGTGCCACCGTCAAGTGCATATTTGACGGAGAAGTGTCAGTGGTATGCGCACCGGCCGGCTACAACAACGTCATCGTCGTACGCCACGGCGACTACTTTACCGTCTATGCCAATCTCGGCTCGGTGTCGGTACACACCGGCGACAAAGTCAAGGCAGGCACGCCCTTAGGCAAAGTGCACAAAGACCCGGGCGACAACGACCGCAGTGTACTCCATTTTGAGGTGAGACTGCGTCAAAGCAAGCAAGACCCCGAGACCTGGCTCAAATAACATCATCTCCACAGCCATGCAGAGCAACATGTCACAGCGGGTATTCAAGGCCATGAGCATCTTCAGCGGTGTTCAGGTGGTCAACATACTCACTGCGATAGTGCGCGCCAAATTCATCGTGCTCTGGATGGGAGCTGTCGGTGTGGGCCTGTTCACCGTGTTTAACAACGTCCTCACCACCCTGCTGACACTGTCGCAGCTCGGATTGCGCAACAGTGCCGTCCGCGACATCTCGCAAGCCACACCGGCCACCTTTCCCCGCACGGCACATGTCGTCAGACGTCTGAGCCTGTGGCTCGGACTTGCCGGCATGGCGCTGATGATACTCTGCTCGCCATGGCTCAGTCTGGCCTATTTTGAGGGATACAACCACACACTCTGGTTTGCGCTGTTAGCGCCGGCCGTGCTGCTGTCAGCGCTGATAGCCGGCGAGCAAGCCATTTTCCAGGGCACGCGCCGATTCAAGCTGATGGCCAACACCGGCATCCTCACCGCCGTCGGTGGCACACTGCTCTCACTGCCGGTCTACTACTTCTTCAGGCTCGACAGCTTCGTGCCGGCCATTTTGATATTCACTTTTGTCGGATGGATCGGTATTCACCTGTGGCGCGTGCGCACCCCGATGCCCGAGAGCGCCATCGGTGCCAGACGCGTGTGGAACGACGGGCGCGCAATGCTCTCGCTCGGCATCTACATGACCGCATCAACCTTTGTCACCCAAGGCGTATCGCTGCTGTTCATCTCCTACCTCACGGCACACGGCGGACTCGACGAGGTCGGATACTTTCAGTCGGGTTTCACGATTGTGAATCAATATGTAGGACTGATATTCACGGCCATCTCGATGGAATACTATCCACGCTTGGCGGCAGCGGCACGTTCGCCGCGGGCCATGTCACTGTTCGTGTCGCACGAGACAGTGATGGTGCTGGCCCTGCTTGCCGGCATAGGCTCAATGTTCATCGTCTGCAACCGACTGGTGATCTACATATTGTATGATTCATCGTTTGACTGCATCACTCCGTTTATCATTCTGGCGATGGTCGGCACGGTGTTCAAATGCGTGTCGTGGTGCGTGGCCATGGTGATACTCGCTAAAGGCGACGGGCGCACATACATCATCACCGAATCAGTGTCCTCACTCATCTACCTTGGCGTCAACATCGTGGCCTACAATATGGCCGGCATCGCCGGCATGGGCTATGCCTACATCATTTGGTTTGTATGCTATCTGGCAATAGTTTACATCGTGTACAGATGCCGCTACCACTATCGGCTCAGACGCGAAGCATGGCTGATGACAATAGGCGTGACAGCCGCATTGACACTCACGGTCATCCTCTACAACAGCTTTGGAGAATGGGGGGCGGCACCGGTGGCGTTGGTATGCGTCGGAGGCACAATGGTGTACATCAAACGACTGATGCGCGGTCGTCGCAACTCCTCAAGAAATGTTAAAGTGCAGTAGTCTGCGCGCCCGATATTGCAAAAATAGTTACTATTTTAAATTTTTTTGAGCGCCGATAATTTATATTTGCACAATTTTGAGTAACTTTGTAGGCTCAAAAGTGTGAGCTAACCTTGTCACACACACAAACTGGCACACAAATAAGCCACCGGGACTGAGTTCCGGGAGGAAACGGATTTGAATAACCCTGAAAAACTAATATTGCAATAAAATATTCACAAATCAATAAACCAACCTTTTAACACATGAACAAATTTAGCATTCTTCTACTTTCTGCAGCCGCATTTGCATGGACCGGCTGCTCAAACGAGGATGTTGTCAGCCCTGTTGCTGACGGCGATGGCAATGTAACCTTGACCGTCAAGCTCGACAACGGCGTTGCTTCACGTGCATTTGGCGACGGTTTCACCGCCCTCAACCTGCAGTATGCAGTCTATGAGGAGGGTACCACCGACCCCATCATCACCGTGCTCGACGGCGACGCAAATCAGGTGAAATTTGACGCAGACAATCTGCAAACCACCGTCAGCCTCAAGCTGGTCAACGGCAAGAGTTATGACATCATCTTCTGGGCCGACCACGAGGACGCACCCTACACCTTTGACGCTGAGGCTCAGACCATCACCATCGACTATGACAACACATCAGTGGCTGTCAACGATGAGAAACGCGACGCATTCTACAAATTTGAGAACATCGGCAAAATCGTAGGCCCGATCAACCGCACCATCACCCTCAAACGTCCGTTCGCCCAAATCAATCTCGGCACCAACGACCTCAACGAGGCCGAGGTGAAGCGAGTGTATGGTGAGAACTGCGAGAATCTCCAGACCTCGATGACTACCACTGCCTACAGCGTACTCAACATAGCCGACGGCACCGTTAGCGACGAGAAAACCATCACCTTCACCCAAGGTGTCATCCCCACCGGCGAGACTTTCAATGTCAAGGATCACGACCTGCTGCAGATGAACTATATCCTCGTGCCGCAGAACCAGAGCAGCCTTGCCTCGGTTACCTACGGCATTCACATCGACAACGCAGCAGCTCACCACACATTTGACGTGACCAACGTGCCCGTGCAAGCCAACTTCCGCACAAACATCTATGGCGCGGTGTTGACCAACCCCGTTGACTTCATCGTTAAGAAAGAGCCGATTTTTGAGGAGCCCGACTTCTTCAAGAGCGTTTCTGTAGCTACTCCCGAGGAGTTTGGCGAAGCCATCACCGACCCGACCGTATCAGAGCTAAACATCGAGAAAGACCTCGACCTCTCTGACCTCACACCCGAGGAGCTGACTGTTGACACCCCCAAGACCATAAACATCAACGACGGCACAACCATCACCATCCAGTCTACCAACCCGATGAACATCAACTCTGACCTGACTGTGAATGGCGGCGACATCGACAGCGAAATCGAAGACCTCGGTCAGGGTGTACCCGCTAACACGTTTATCGTTCGCGATAACGGCTCGCTTGATCTTAACAATGTCAGCATCACCGGCAACCTCGATCACAGATGGCACGGCTCGGCAGCGACAGGTCTCAACACAGCAGTCGTGACGTACTTTAACGATACTGAGATCAACATCTCAAATTGCAGCATTGTGGGCAGCGAATATGCAGTTTGTGGCATGGGTACAGCCAACAACTCAAAGGTGACTATCACCAACACCTACATGGAAAGTAAATCGGCATCTTCGGATAACGGTTCAAACTGGGCATACGCTACCCGTCTGCGCGGCGATGTTTACATCAAAGACTGTACGGTCGTCGGCATCCAAGGTGGTTTGTCAATCGACGGTGGCGCGACAGCAGTGATTGACGGCGGCACATACTACACTTACAGCGAACCGGGCAAAACAGCATTCTACCCGTTATATGTCACCGGCGGTGCAACTGTCACAATCAAAGACGGTTATTTCTACGGCGCAACAAAACATGCGCCTTACATCACCGGCACCAGCTGTGTTGTAGGCGGTGACAACGACACCAACCAAGCATTGCCCAACATCATCATCGAGGGTGGCTACTTCTCGGGCAACCCCTACAACCACGTGACTAAAGAACTCTATGCGCCTGCCGACGGCTACAAAGACATCGATCTGACTATCGATGGCCGCAAGTACATTTTCCAGGCCGGCAACTAATCAAAGAAAACAACTTACTCAGAGACTGTGTCAATTGGCACAGTCTCTTTTTTGCGCCATTTTTTGTAACTTTGCAGCGCGATGAAAAATGTATTTGAACAACGATATTTTTTGGTGGCGGGGGATGCCGACGCGCAACTCGAGCTGCCACTGACCACTCTGGTCGACCGCATCATCGAGGTGGCCTCGCTGCATGCAAATGCGCTCGGATTTGGCCACACGGCGATGGCACCGATGCAACTCGGATGGGTGCTCAGCCGACTGTCAGTCGGAGTGCGCCGCTATCCGAGCATCAACGCCGGGTACACGCTGCGGACCTGGATTACGGAGTGGAACCGACGATACAGCGAACGTTGCTTTGAACTGACCGACGAGTCAGGAGAGGTCTTAGGCTACGCCCGGACGGTGTGGATGGTGATTGACACACACGCGCACACCGGCACCACGACAGAGCGTCTGCCATTTGAGCCACAGATGATTGCCGAGCGAGACTGTCCCCTTGCACAACCCTCACGCATTCCTCTTCTCAAGCCGTCAGACGCCGGGGTCGAGGTGTTTGACTACACCTATCTCTACACCGACATCGATGTGTATCGTCACGTCAACACCGTCAAGCACATCCGCACGCTCATGGACACCCTGTCGCTCGAGCGGATGGACCGCGAGCGCATCACACGTTTTGACATCGCATTCATGCACGAAGGGAACTATGGCAGCCGCGTCAACATCATGCGGCGTCAAAATGAGGACATCAGTCTCGACTTCACCGTTGCATGCAGCGCCGAGGGCGCCCCAATCATCAGGGCCCGTATGGAATTGTCACCGCGCGAGGAGGCTCACACGTGAATCAAAAGAAATTATCAGACATCCCCTAAAAGCAGCATGGCATCGCCATAGCTGAGAAAACGGTAGGGCTGAGACGTCCGTGCGTCGGACGGCGCATCGAGAGCATGACGATAGAGGTCACGCCACGAGTCGCCGATAAAGGCCGACACAAGCAGCAACAAAGTCGACCGCGGCTGATGAAAATTGGTGACGATGCCCTTGACGATGCGATAGCGATAGCCGGGAACAATGATGATGCGTGTGGAAGCAAGCAAAACATCGACACCGGTGTTGTCAAGGTGTGTCAGAATGGCATTCATGGCCTCGGCGACAGAGAGATCGGGGTGCACGCTACTGTAGGGATACCATTGCGGCACTTCTCCTTCCCACTTACCCTCAGCGATGAGGCAGCCGATGTGATAGAGGCTCTCGAGCGTACGCACCGATGTGGTGCCGACAGCGATGACAGGCCGTGTTGTGGCAACCAGATCGGCTATCAGGGCCCGCGTGACGGCGATAAACTCGCTGTGCATCTCATGCTCGCCGATGCTGTCGCTCTTCACCGGCTGGAATGTGCCGGCGCCCACATGCAACGTGAGCTCACGGCGTGCTATGCCACGAGCATCGAGCGCATCCATGACACGGTCGGTGAAATGAAGCCCGGCCGTAGGAGCGGCCACCGACCCCTCGATGTGCGAATAAATAGTCTGATAATCGGTCGAGTCAGCATCCTCGGTGTCGCGATTGAGATAGGGCGGAATCGGTATCTCACCCACC
>CAZKYR010000049.1:0-9639 GCA_964557035.1 uncultured Bacteroides sp.
ACAAGATTATCTCGCCGTCACTCTGGGTGACCTCGTTGACGATTGCTTTGAGTCGCTCCTCAAATTCGCCTTTATATTTAGCGCCTGCGACGAGCGCGCCCATGTCGAGTGAGAAAATTTGCTTGCTGCGCAGATTCTCAGGTACGTCACCACGGACGATACGTTGTGCCAAACCCTCGGCGATGGCCGTCTTACCGGTACCGGGCTCACCGATGAGCATGGGGTTGTTCTTTGTACGGCGTGACAAAATTTGCAGCACACGTCTGATCTCGTCATCACGACCGATTACAGGGTCAAGCTTGCCGCTGCGGGCACGCTCATTGAGATTAATCGCATATTTGGACAATGCGTTATATGTCTCCTCAGCGCCCGGATCGGTCGCTTTCTTGCCTTTTCTGAGCTCCTCTATTGCCGCAGTCAGTTCGCGCTCTGTCAGGCCGGCATCTTTCAAGATCGCAGCTGCGGGCGAATTGACAACAAACAACGCCATAAGCAAAGACTCAAGTGTAACATATTCATCACCTTGTTTCTTTGCCAAATCGAGAGCCTTCTGCAAGACTTCGTTTGACTCACGAGACAGATAAGGCTCACCACCCGACACCTTGGGCAGGGTGGAAATCGTCTGTTCGACCTGTCGCTCTACCGCACCCGGATTAGCACCTATTTTTTGAAAAATAAATTTAATCAGTGACTCACCCTCACTCATTACGGCTTTGAGGATATGCACAGGTTCGATCTGCTGTTGCCCTGCAGAGCGGGTATACTCGACAGCCTTCTGGATTGCCTCCTGAGACTTAATTGTAAAGCTATTGAAATTCATAGTCGTCGAATTATATAAATGTTAAAACTACATAATTAACAAAGCAAAAAGGTCATTGGTTTGCTCTGATATATTTAATAATGCAAAAAATGTGCCATTGCTGTCGCAGAGTATTGCGCAACCCGACAATAATTCGTAATTTTGTACATTAAAATCACGAAGTCAAAATGCTCAAACGTACACTGCTGATTTTTACCGCATTATTATGTTCGCTCGCGGCTTTGGCCGCGGATGGCACGCTTTTCACATATCCTGTTATCCCCTCTGACATGACAGATTTTGGCGAACGGACTGACTACTATGTGTCACATTTTTGGGACGCGTGCCGCTTTAAAACGGCATTTTCTTCGCGACAAAAATTTGAGGAAACGTTCTATGACTTCGCTCCTACTCTCTCTCAGGCAAGCGCAAACGTGGCGCTCAGTTCGGTAGACAAGCTGATTGAAAACGTGTCTAAGACCGACCCGAAAAATTTGCTCACGTTAGCACAGATTGCCGAGGAAGCTTTTTATGACGGTAAAGCCGGTTATGTCAGCGATGAGCTATATCTCCCTTTTGCAAAAGCTGTTGCTTCAGCAAAAAAACTCTCCTCGGCCGAGAAAGCTCGCTATGCCCGCCACGCCAGGATTCTCGACGGTTCTCAACCCAACAAAATAGCCCCCGACTTCGCCATTACACTTGCCGACGGCTCAAAGACACGGTTTAGCGAACGTAAACCTATACACACGCTACTGTTTATCAACGACCCCGACTGTGACGACTGTCGCATGGCCCGTGTGAGGATGGCAGCTGATTATTATGTAAATCAGTTTATCGAGAACGGCGACTTGCAGATTGTCAGCATCTATCCCGGCGAATATGACACCGAGTGGGCTCAGTCTGTCGCTGACTACAACGACAACTGGATTGTCGGAGCATCAACGGAGGTCGAAGATTTGTATGACATGCGACAATCGCCTACGCTCTACTATCTTGACAAGGAGGGTCGCATCATTTCACAACTCAACGACGTGAACGTCCTGCTCGAAGGATTTTACAGAATATATGTAAACCAAAACAACAAATGAAAATTGCCGTACTCATATCAGGTGGCGTTGACAGCGCAGTGACCGTGCACCGGCTCGTTGAGCAGGGACACGACCTGCACCTGTTTTACATTCGCATCGGCCGTGACGATGACAGCGGTGATTGCCAGGCGGAGGAAGACATAGAGATGTGTCGTTATATCGCCGCTCAATATAACCTGCCCCTCGACATAATACCATTGCATCAGGAGTATTGGGACAACGTGATGCAATATGCGCTTGATACGGTTCGAGAAGGATTGACGCCCAACCCTGACATGATGTGCAACCGAATGATTAAATTTGGCTACTTCGAGCAGCGTCACGGGCATCAATTTGACCGTACAGCCACGGGGCACTATGCGACTACCGTCACCGATAGCTCGGGCTTAGTGCATCTTGGCACTGCCGTCGACCCGGTCAAAGATCAAACCGACTTTTTGGCACGCATCACTTATGACCAACTAAAACACCTGATGTTCCCCATCGGCGATCTTCCGAAGAGCGAGGTGAGACGTATAGCAATTGAGACACGATTGCCTAATGCCACCCGCCGCGACTCACAAGGGATTTGCTTCCTCGGCAAAATAAACTACAATGACTTCATCCGTCGTCACCTCGGTGAACGTCCAGGCCCGATAGTTGAAATCGAGACAGGCCGCAAGTTAGGAACCCATCGCGGATATTGGTTCCACACTATCGGACAACGCAAAGGTCTTGGTCTCAGCGGAGGTCCATGGTATGTGGTTCGCAAAAATATTCACGACAATGTGATATATGTCTCAAACGGTTATGAGACTGACAAACAATATGGCAACACGCTGCACCTCTCGGAGATGCACTGGATTTCGGGCGACCCGTTCGAGGGCATCGGCTCGGATAGCCACCACATTACTTTCAAAAACCGACACACGCCTGAGTTCACAGACGCTGTTTTGACTCCCGTCAAAGGTCACGCAGGCGAATACGTGATTGAGTCCGCAAAAAAAATTCAGGGCATAGCACCGGGCCAATTTGCCGTCATATACGACAAAGACCGTCGCATCTGTCATGGCTCGGGCATCATCACCGGTCACAATATTTTAAGCTGAAATTATGGCAGAAGATAGAGTAAAATTAAGAGTCATGGGCATCTCATACAGCCAAATTCGTCAGGGCGCATACGCACTGATCCTGGCTCAGGTTGACGGCCCGATTCGCATACCGGTCGTCATCGGTCCGGCCGAGGCACAATCCATAGCCATCAAAATGGAAAGCATCAAGCCGCCACGCCCGATGACTCACGATTTGTTCATGTCGTTCGCGCACGCATTCGGCATTAAACTCAAAGAAGTGTTCATCTACAAGTTTGAAGACGGCATCTTCTCGTCCGAGCTGACATTCAGCGACGGAGAACGCACAGTGGTCCTCGATTCGCGGACATCTGATGCAATCGCAATCGCAATGCGCACAAATTCTCCTATATACACCACTCACGAAATCCTCGAAGAAACAGGCTTTGTAATCGAGAATGAGCAGGAAGCATCAGAGAGCGAATCGAGCACTGAGCAACATGAGGAGATGCAGACAAATGATGAACCAAAACTCGAAAACTATGCCGTCGAGGAACTTGAGCGCACTCTCGCGCGATTGATTGAGGCCGAAGACTATGAGCAGGCAGCTCGAGTGCAAGAAATTCTCGACCGCAAAACCGGCAAAAACAAGTAACTACCCTTAACTCTTATACCTGACAAAATGAAAGCTATCAAATCACGTTTGGCGATAATGAACTTCCTGGAGTTTGCCGTCTGGGGAGCTTATCTCACTTGCATAGGCAACTATTTGGGATCTGTCGGCATGGGCGACCTCATTGCCTGGGTCTACGCCATACAGGGCATCGTATCGATCTTTATGCCCACCATCATCGGCATAATTGCCGATCGTTGGATTCAGCCTCAGCGAGCACTCGGTCTCTGTCAGTTGTTAGCGGGAGGCTTCATGCTCGGATGCTGGTGGCTTGGCTTGAGTGCCGAACACGCAGGTGTGTTCCCTGACCGCACACTGTTTTTAACGCTCTATACACTCAGTGTGGCATTCTACATGCCCACCATCGCGTTGTCAAACACAACAGCTTTTGCGACATTAAAGAGTGCAGGTTATGACACTATCTCTGCTTTCCCGCCGATACGCGTACTCGGCACGGTCGGTTTCATCGCCACAATGTGGTTTGTAAACAGCGCGACCATCACCGACAGCGGCTCATTTGCCATGACTTTTGACAATGATCTTAACCGATTCCAATACACCTACATGCAGATGCTCGTGTCGGGCGTCTTAGGCATAATCCTCGGCATCTATTGCTTCACATTGCCACAATGCCGACTGGTCAAAAGCAACTCAAAACAATCGCTCGTGCAGAGCATGGGATTAGATGCATTCAAGCTGTTCAAGCAGCGCAAAATGGCCGTGTTTTTCATTTTCTCGATGCTGTTGGGCATGTGCCTGCAAGTCACCAACGGATATGCGACGCCGTTTATAACCAGCTTCAAGGGGTCGGGCTTTGCCGATTCGTTTGCCGCCAACAATGCCACACTGCTGACTTCAATCTCGCAAATATCTGAGGCATTATGCATCTTGCTGATACCTTTCTTCCTGCGTCGGTTCGGCATCAAACGTGTAATGTTGATAGCGATGTTCGCATGGGTTCTGAGGTTCGGATTCTTTGGCATAGGTTCACCCGATTTCCCGAGCGTCATCCTCTTCTTGCTCTCAATGATTGTCTATGGCGTTGCCTTTGACTTCTTCAATGTCTCCGGCGCACTCTACGTCGAGCAACAGACCGACAAGTCTGTACAAGCGTCAGCCCAAGGTCTTTTCATGCTCATGACCAATGGCATCGGAGCAACCGTCGGCACGCTCTCGGCCGGAGCTGTCGTCGACAAATTCTGCAAGTGGACCGACACCCCCGACGGTTCATTCCTGCTTGGCAACTGGACTGCCGCATGGCTCATTTTTGCCGCATTTGCCCTTGTCGTCGCCATCATCTTTATATTTGCCTTCAAAGATGACAAACGACTCCCTGCAAAAGCGACTCAGGCAGCCGCAAGCGAAGATGAACTCAATCCGGCCGGATATGTAGACCCGCTAAAATAAACTGCAGCGACAAATGATTCAATTCTATGCCCCTGACATAAAAGAGACATTGACACTCCCTGAGAGCGACTCGGGGCACTGTATAAGAGTGCTCAGAATGTCAGCCGGTGACATCATCCAAGTTGTCGATGGCAAAGGGGTCATGTACACGTGTCGTATCACCATTGCGCACAAAGATCACACCCGGGTTGAAATCATTGACGAGATACCAGTCGACCCCCCATATAAAACTAAAGTAATCATTGGGGTCGCTCCTACCAAAAACATGGACCGCATGGAATGGTTGGTCGAGAAACTGACCGAAATCGGAGTTGACCGCATTGTACCCCTACTCTGTCACAGATCAGAACGACGCGAAATCAAACTTGATCGCCTTGTAAAAACTGCTGTCTCCGCAATGAAGCAGTCACTCAAGGCCACTCTTCCCGCAATTGACCCGATGACCCGACTAAGTGATTTTGTAGGCGAATTCAGCTCGGCTGACTCACAACGCTACATCGCATACTGCGACGAATTTATCCCGCGTGTAGCACTTGCAAGCCGGTTCATGCCCGACAGTCGCGACACTGTCATTCTCATCGGCCCTGAGGGTGATTTTGACGAGTCAGAAGTCAAAGCATCCTTTGCTGCCGGATTTGTGCCGGTGACATTGGGACCATGCAGACTCCGCACCGAGACAGCTGCTTTTGTAGCCTGCGACACTTGCCGCATCATTGAACAACGCAACACCTGAATTAATCATAATCTCTAATATACGTTATGACACCCGAACAATTGAGTCGATACTTGAAGACATCTGCAACTGACAACTTCTTCTTGCTGGCAGGCCCTTGTGTCATCGAAGGTGAACAAATGGCTCTCGACATAGCACAAAAAGTCACAGCAATTGCAAGTGACCTCAATATACCCTATGTCTTCAAAGGAAGCTACCGCAAAGCAAATCGCTCAAGGATTGATTCCTTTACAGGTATCGGCGACATCGAAGCCCTCGAAATTCTCAAAAAAGTCGGTGAGACTTTCAATATTCCTGTCGTCACGGATATACACTCGGCCTACGAAGCCGAAATCGCCGCCCGCTATGTCGATATTCTGCAGATTCCTGCATTTTTGTGCCGCCAGACCGATATAATTGTCGCGGCTGCACGCACGGGCAAGATGGTAAATATAAAGAAAGGCCAGTTTTTGTCGCCTGAGTCAATGCGGTTTGCCGTACAAAAAGTGCGCGAGGCCGGCAACGAACATGTAGCGGTCACCGAACGAGGCACTACATTTGGCTATCAAGACCTCGTTATCGATTATCGTGGCATTCCTGTCATGCAAGCCGAAAACTGCCCCGTCATTCTTGACATCACACACTCGCTGCAACAGCCTAATCAGGCGGCCGGTGTCACCGGAGGTCGACCCGAGCTGATAGAGACTGTCGCCCGTGCCGGCATCGCTGTCGGGGTTGACGGCATTTTTATAGAGACGCACCCCAATCCGGCAAAAGCCAAGAGCGATGGTGCAAATATGTTGCGGCTCGACCTGCTCAGACCGTTGCTTGAGCATCTGAGTGTCATTCGTCAGGCAGTAAACAAAATTAAAATTAACAAATAGACTTCGCTCTATGCGCCTTAGATTTTTCCTATCGGTTGCCATCATATCGATAGCGCTCGCCGGCCGGGCACAAACATCAACTAACGACGAAATGGCTCGTGCTATCATGGGTGTCTACAATCAGGAGATTAAAGAAGACCCCACAAACTATGAGGCACTCTACCGTCGTGCGGCCCAATTCTACGCCGAGGGTTCATATATCCGTGCCCTGCAAGATGTCGACAACGCTCTCAAATATGCGCCCTCTGATGCCGTTGACATCCGTGTAGCATCCTACAGTCTGCGCGCCAACATCCTGATGATGCAACAGAAGTATGCGGCCGCTCTCGATGACCTCAACATCGCATGCAGCCTCATGCATGATGATTACATACTAACCTACCAAAAGGCCAATGTCGAGTTTGAGTTGGGCAATTATGCAGCCGCAAAGGCCGATTACAATCGCCTTCGCAGGCTCAACAATCGCAGCGTGGAGTCACTCGTGGGACTCGCCCGCGTTGCCGTACAAGAGAACAATCTCGGGCTTGCGAACGACTATATCGACCAGGCTCTTGAGCTTGCGCCAAATGACGGCGATTCATACCTGCGACGCGCATCGGTGAGACGCCTGCTAAAAAACAATACAGGCGCAGCCGAGGACTATATGTCAGCCCTCGCTTTAGGCCAAACAGCCCGTGCAATACAAGGCATAGTCGAATTGTCGGACATCGACTATCCTGCAGTCATCACGACTTTGAGCGACGCGATGCAGCAGGCTCCCGAGGTAGGCATCTATTGCTATCTGCGTGGTGTCACCGCTCTCAATCATTATCACTACAATGATGCGTTACGCGATTTCAACACCATCATCGACCGCGGCCTCATCAACGATGCCGCCGTTTATGACGCCTTGGCACGCTGCCAGCTTGCTTTAGGCCAATATCAGCAAGCGTTGGACAACTCAACCATGGCCACCTCTTCATCGCCCTCAACGCCCGAATATCATGCAACACGAGCAAAGGTCTTATATGCCATGGGGCGCTCAGACGAGTCTCTGCGCGAACTCCAAAAAGCACCTGAGGATAGCGATTCAAAATTACTCAAAGCGGACATCTGCATTGCCGCCAACGACGACATCACGGCTTCGACAACACTTGCCGACATCATTTTCTCTACCCCTGAGCTCGCTCAAGCCTACATCACCCGAGCGTGGCTGCTCAGCAATCGGCTCAATGACCGACAGGGCGCACGCGACCTACTGACACGCGTACTTGACATGTCATCGGCAGATGATAACGACCCCGAATCGCTACGCGGATTCGCATTAATGAACGCCGGTCGCCGCGATGAAGCGCGCAAATGGGCCGAGCGCATCGCCACTAATGCTGACCCCCACGGACGTGCCGACTACGTCGCAGCATGCCTGTACGCCCAATTAGGCGACAACGACGCAGCCATCGAGCGCGTCGAGGCCGCCATGAAAAAAGGGTATGCCGACTATGACGCCTGGACACGCGACAGCCGCCCCGTTTTCAGCATAGCCCCTCTCCGCTCAGACAGCCGCTTCACCGACCTCCTGTCAAAGTACGCCTCACTGTTCTGATCATAACGCCGCAAACGAGCCCCTTGCTTTTCTACGTCTGAAATAGGTAGCGATCTGCTTATTCAGTTATCTACTTAATATAGTTCAATTTAATATAGTTCAATGCATTATGGAGTTCTCTCCAAGAAGCTGCATAAGGCATTGGGCTTGTTAAAGTAAACTCTTTTGTCGACCATAAAAAACCCCTCGACGGTGTCTTTGCGGAGCAAAGCACAAAGCGATAACCGAGAGGGCGTATGAGTTAGCGATTGAAGCCGGACGGCTGAGACCGAGGCTCCGTGACAGCTCTTTGGCTGACCGCCCAAGCGACTTAAAGAGTCGATGACACGAAAGCGCGGCGGAGGTGCCGCAACTCCATAATTTGTTATTTCAAATAAAAATCGAATGGATGTATTTCGCCTGAATAAATATCTGCCATATTAAAGCCTCTTTTATTCAAGAGATTATAAAGGTTGAAGCCGGTTACATAGAACCAACCTGTAAGATCTAAATCTCCCCATCTCGGGTCGTTATCTTCGTAAAGTCCTAAATGCTTTCCAAGATTATATTCTATATAACGAGCCTGCCCTTCAGCTAATTCTTGCATATCACAAAAACGCACAAGATCTTCAGGATAGCCGTTGTTAATCATTAGTTTTTTTCGGTCTTTACGAAATTGCAAGAAATTATCAATAGCCTTTTGTTCTTCTTCTGTATTGTTAGTGTTTAATGCTGCTAACAATGCGTCATTCTCTAATTTCAACGCGGCGTATAGCGTACTGTCTTGTTTATGGATATTGCCAACTTGTTCCGGTCCACCATAAAGCTGTTCAAAGTTAGAAATAGCAGAAAGGAATTCAGGGTGTCGTTGCTGCCATACATGGCAACCTTCGTGCAATAGCATCGTGTACCAATCTCTTTCATCTTTGATACCGGGAACCATCTTTTGCGCCTGATTGAAAGTGGAGCAGAAAATCCAAGGTTTCGTGTAATACCAAGGTTTTTCATAAGCTCCTTGCTCGTAGGGCGCGCCCATTACCATCATCATGAAGTTGGGATTAACTTCATTAGTGAGATAGTATAGGGTGCCATTATCCGTTTTACCAATTTCTCTTGGCTGAAAAATTGATATTAACGTAGAGTCGGGATTGTATGACAGTACCGAGTTATCGGTAAAAATCATCATCGGAATAGGATTTTTAGCATCAAACATATCCGAGAATAAGTTTTCATTTATCCATTGACCCAATTCATCAACTTTGTTCAGTTGATTCAAAAGACTGTCTTCTGCAACTGAGGGTTGTTGCGCTTTAGCATATCCGAAAGTGAATAATGCTAAAATAAATACTATGAGAAATTTTTTCATAATCTATGTCTTAAGAATAGTTAGGACGCAAATTTACAAAAAATCTTATGAAACTCCTGATACCGAGAGGGCAAAAGTATCGCGGTACGGGAATTTGGCT
>CAZKYR010000050.1:0-9616 GCA_964557035.1 uncultured Bacteroides sp.
CCAACAACATCACCGCTGACGAGATTATCAGCGAGATTCTCGACAAGGTTGAGGTGCCCTGACGTGTAGCATCCGCCGTCCCAAAAGGCGACGAAAAGTAATTGTTTTAATCTGACAAAATGGATGCAAACGAGCTACTAAAGAAAATACGCAAAATCGAGATAAAGACGCGCGGACTGTCACGCAACATCTTTGCCGGCGAATATCATTCGACGTTCAAAGGCCGAGGCATGACATTTGCCGAGGTGCGCCAATATCAGTATGGCGATGACATCCGCGACATCGACTGGAATGTCACTGCCCGCCACAACTCCCCCTACATCAAGATCTATGAGGAGGAGCGCGAGCTGACTGTGATGTTGCTTGTCGACGTGTCGGGCAGCCGTCTGTTTGGTGCCGAGGGTCAGGAAAAGCGCGAGAAGATGGCTGAGATCGCCGCCACGCTCGCCTTCTCGGCCATCCTTAACAACGACAAAATCGGCGTCATCTTTTTCTCGGACCGCATAGAGAAATTCATCCCGCCAAAGAAGGGTCGCAAGCACATCTTGCTCATCATACACGAGCTGCTCGACTTCACCCCGACTTCAAGCGGCACAGACATCGGCATGGCGCTCAGATATATGTCTGACGCGTTAAAAAAGCGATGCACATCATTCTTGATTTCTGACTTCATCGACACTCACGACTACTCAAAGCCGCTGACCATAGCGGCGCGCAAGCACGATTTATTCGGGATTCAGGTATATGACAAACGAGATGCCACCCTGCCAAATGTCGGCCTGATGCGGGTACGCGACCTTGAGACAGGTAAGGAGAAATGGGTTGACACCTCATCGTCGCGCGTACGAAAAGCGTACAACAAATGGTGGTATGAGCGTCAGCAAGAGATGACCCGCTACCTCACGCACGCCGGCGTCAACGCGACATCCATACCGACCGATGAAGACTTTGTTGTCCCGCTGATGAACCTTTTTAAACGCAAATAATGACATTGTTTATCAAACATATCAAACGCCACCTGTTAGCCACAGCACTCGTTGTGACCGCAACGGGAGTTTCGGCCGCCACAGCGCCCACGCTCAAAGTGTCGCTCGACTCGGCCTACGTGCTGATGGGTAATCTTGTCGGTGTCAACGCTCAAGTGATTGTTGACAGCGATGCTGAGGGCACACTGTCGTTTGACACCGAGGATGTCAATCACCTCGGCATCGAGCTCCATCACACAGGTGACGCCAGACGCACCGACCTCGGCAACAACCGCACGCAAATAGACCAGACCTACTATGTGCAGGCTTTTGACTCAGGTGCATACGCCCTGCCGCCGGTGAGATATATCGTCGGCACCGACACGGTGGCATCTGACTCACTCTCTCTCAAAGTGGTGCCTGTCGATGTGTCACAGCTCGAGGACATCAACCCCGATGCAGATGTCCTCGACGCCGGCCGCAAATGGTATGACTTCATGCCCGATTTCATCCTCGACTACTGGATATGGTGGCTCGTCGCCTTACTCATCATCGCAGCCGGCATCTGCGCGGCCCTGATTCTCACCCGCAAAGTCGAAGTGAAAATCATGCGCAAGCCGCCGGTGCCCGCCGATGTCGTCGCCCTGCGCAAGCTCGAAAAACTCCGCGAGTCAAAGCTATGGGAATCGGGACAAGAAAAGGAATACTACACCAAACTTGTCGACATCCTTCGCGAATATCTGCACCGACAATTTGGCATCAATGCCATGGAGATGACCTCGACGCAAATCATGAATGCCGTGACCAACAACTCGCACGCCTACATCTCAAAAGAGAACATGCGTCAGATCATCAAGGTGGCCGACTATGTCAAATTTGCACAAGCGCGCCCGTTGCCTGACGACAATGTAAGCGCACTGAGATCGGCTGTCAAGTTTGTCGAGGATACGCGTCCTCGCCATCAAGAGGCATCGACAGATCAAAATAAGCAACCCCAAAACTCACAACAATGATTAGATTTGCACACCCGGGCGCCTTGTGGCTCTTGCTGATACTAATTCCGCTTGTTGTGTGGTACATTCTCAAGTACCGCAAGTTAAATCCGCCCCTCAACATATCGACGGTCGACCCGTTTGCCCGTCTGCCCCGCTCATACAAACAGTATTTGTTACACCTGCTGTTTGTGTTGCGCCTTGGCGCGATAGCATGTCTGATCGTCATCCTTGCTCGTCCTCAGACCAGCGACAGCTGGAGCGAGTCAACCATCAACGGCACAGACATTGTCATCGCACTCGACGTTTCGCCATCGATGCAGCTCCAGGACCTCAAACCCGACCGTCTCGAGGCGGCAAAAGAGGTGGTGACCAAATTTATCAGCGGCCGCGAGGATGACAACATCGGCCTCGTGCTGTTCTCGTCAGAGGCGATGACCGCCATGCCAATGACCACCGACCGTGCCGCGTTGACCAACTATGTCAGCTCGGTGTCACACTACATGTTGGGCGAATCGACGGCAATCGGCGACGGCCTTGCGACGGCCATCAACCGTATCAAAGATGGCAAGGCGGTGTCACAGAGCATCATCCTGGTCACCGACGGATCGAGCAACGACGGCCTCGGCCCGATTTTCGCAGCCGAGATCGCTCAAAAATATGGCATCAAGGTCTACACCATCGGCATCGGCACCAACGGCACTCAGACAGGCTACACGACCGACCGCTTCGGTCGTCGTCAACCTGTTGTCTACCGGTCGGAGTTTGATGAAGAGACACTCAAAGAGATTGCGAACATCACCGGAGGCGAATACTTTAATGCCACCGACAACCGGGCGCTCGCAGAGATATTTGAGCGAATTGACAATCTCGAGAAATCGCGCATCGATGTCCGCAACTACAGCCACACCGAGGACCAATATGAGCTGTGGGCCTTTTTGGCGTTGGCGTTGGTCGGACTTGAGATTTTGTTGCGCAACACTTTGTTAAGAACAATACCCTAAACACAACGAACATGACATTCGCACATCCGACATATTTGTTTTGGGGTCTGCTCGCCATCGCGCTCCTCGCAGGCGTGTGGCTGTTGGCACGCTTAGCACGTCGCCGCAAATTGGCGCGATACGGCAACCCGAGCGTACTCGCGTCGCTGATGCCCGACGCATCAAAATATACCCCGGCAATCAAAATCGTGCTGCTGCTCACCGCTGTGGCAGCGATGGTCATAGCATTGGCACGCCCTCGCTCGGGTCAACGTGATGCGGTCGAGCAGACAAAGGGCATCGAGGTCATCGTTTGCTTTGATGTGTCACGCTCGATGGACGCCTCGTCGACCGATGACATCAACGGCCGCTCGCGCATCAATCAAGCGCGACTGCTGCTCAAAAAGATGATTGACACCTTCTCTAACAACCGCATAGGCCTGATCGTCTTTGCCGAGGACGCATACGTGCAACTGCCGGTCACCACCGACTACATCTCGGCCAAAGTCTATCTCGACGACCTGTCAACAGACATGGTGCGCAACCAGGGCACCTCGATCGCGTCAGCCATCTCATTGGCGATGAACTCATTCTCACCATCTGATGACGTATCAAAAGCCATCATCGTCATCACCGACAGCGAGGACCATGAGGGAGATGCGATACAGGCTGCCAAGCAAGCCGCCGATAAAGGCATCCAGGTTGATGTCATCGGTGTCGGCTCGCCTGAGGGTAACCCCATACCGCTCGCCGACCACGAAGGTGAATATCTCAAAGATTATGAAGGCAATCAGGTAATCACGGCTCTCAACGAGGAGGTGGCCAAAGAAATTGCCCGCGCCGGCAACGGCGTGTATCTCAATGCCGCCAACTCGACATCGCTCACCGACCTTGTAGAGACACTTGACAAACTGCAAAAAAGCAATGTAAAGAATCTCCGCTACAAGGCGAGCGCCGAGCAGTTCCCGATTTTTGTCACAATAGGATTGATATTGCTCATCATCGACATGTTCGTGCCCCCGCGCAAGATCGGATGGTTGAGACGATTTACATTCTTTAGCAAAAAATGATTATGCACAAAGCACTGATATACATAACACTGACAGCGATCGCGATGTGTATGGCATCTTGCTCGGGCATGTCGCAGCGCAAGGAGCGCAACTACATCCGCAACGGCAACGAGAGCTATCGCAACGAGACATACGCTGACGCCGAGCACGCCTATATCAAGGCTCTCGAGGAGAATGACACAAGCCGCATAGCCCGATTTAACTACGCATCGACATTAAATCGCCAGGCGCCCAATACGTCCGCACCCGACAGCCTGTATGCCCGCGCAGACTCTATCATGTTGAAACTGGCTTCGGAGAAAGACCACCCCGTCACCTCTCAGCCCGCCAATTTTGATATGGGCAATCGCTCATATCGTCAGGAGGACTACGGCGCGGCAGTCGCGTTCTACAAAGAAGCCCTGCGACAAAACCCCGATGACAACGTTGCGCGCGAGAATTTGCGTCTTGCCCAGCTCAAGCTCCAACAACAGCAACAAAATCAGGACGAGCAACAGAACCAAGACCAAGAGCAGCAAGATCAGGAACAGCAGCAGGATCAACAGCAACAGCAGCAGCAAGATCAACAACAACAGCAACAAGATCAGCAGCAACAGCAACCTCAGCCCAACAATCTGAGCGATGAAAATATCGAACAGACCCTGAAAGCCATCGATGCTGCCGATGCCCGCACCCGCGAGGAAGTCGCTAAAAAAGAAGCACAAAAAACCGCGCCGTCGTCAACATCCAAACCGTGGTAAGACTCAAAGCATGAAGCGAATCATAACTGCCATAATCATCTGTGTGTTTGCACTCGCTGCGAACGCACAGGTCGTATTCAAATCACAGATTGACCGCTCGACGGTGTATAAGGATGGCAAATTCACCATCCAATACACGCTCGAGAATGCACGGTCGGCATCAAACTTCACCGAGCCTGAGATTGCTGGATGCGAAATACTCTACGTCGCCGGACCGACTACCTACAGTTCATATTCAAACATCAATGGACATGTAAGTCAATCGCAGGGAATACAATACACCATCACCGTGCTGGCCACCAAAACCGGCACTGTCACCATCCCACCCGCAACCGTTGAGAGCGATGGCAAAAAATACACCAGCAACTCGCACAAGATCAAGGTGACTGATGCGCCTGCCAACCCATACGGCGGTCGCGGAGGCTACGGAGGTTATAGCGGCTATGGCGGCCACACTCCTGCTCCACCCACGCAGACAGTCGATGACAAGCCGCTGACACACAGCGATGTGTTTGTGCGCATGACACTCAGCCGCAATTCGGCCTACGAACAGCAGGCCATCGTGTGCGACATACAGCTCTACAGCACCGCTCAGGCTACCAATCTCAGCTACAACACTACCCCAAAAATCGACGGTTTTTTGATTGAGGATGCATCGCCGCGAGGCAATATCACATCGCATACCGTCACCGAGGGGGGTAAGACATTCTATGTATATCCACTTCGCAAATACATTCTCTATCCGCAAAAAACAGGCAAACTGAGCATCAACTCGGGCGAATATGAGATAGAGCTCATACACCTCAACACAGTGCGTTCGGGCTTCTACACCTACACCATCCCCTCGCAAGAGACATTCACCACGCGAGCCGTAACCAAAGATGTGGAAATCAAGGCGTTGCCCACACCCAAACCGGCAGGATTCAGCGGAGCAGTCGGCACATATCAGGCTGAGGCAACGGTCGAGCCGCTGTCGCTCAAGACAAACGAGCTCGGCACGCTCACCTACACAATCACCGGCACAGGCAACATAAATTATCTCGCGGCGCCCGAACCCGCGTTCCCATCTACATTTGAATTTGACCAGAACCCCAGGTCAGAGTCAGATGTGAAAGTGAACAACGCCGGCAACGATGTCACCGGTCGTGTTGAGTTCATCTATGAGTTTGTGCCCGAGAATGTCGGCACATTCACTGTCGAGCCGCACGACTTCATCTTTTTTGACCCATCAAAGGGTGAATATGTGACCATAGACTTGCCTGTATTCGACATACAGGTTGCCAAAGGCAAAGACACCTCGGTGTCAGCCAATGAGCTGCTGTCACACCGCGAGATGAAAGATATACTTCCCAACGCCGACTCATCGCGCGACAATCACTATGACGCCCGGCCGATGATCACTCAAATGTGGTACTGGTGCATCTGGATAGCGTTGGTGGTTGTATTGGGCATCGTGGTGATAGTGCGCCAAAAACAGGACAAACTAAAGTCTGACGTCACACGACTGAAGATGAGTCGCGCGAACAAGATTGCCCGCAAACGCTTCAAGAAAGCGGCGAAATATATGCAGCGTCACGAAAACAACGAGTTTTATACCGAGCTCCTCAAGGCACTTTGGGGTTATGTGGGCGACAAGCTCAACATACCCCCGTCGCAGTTGACCCGCGACAACGTGTCAGAGAAACTCAGCGCATACGGCATGACCGAGGAGGAGATTGCTGGATATGTGTCGCTGCTTGACGACCTCGAGATGGCACGCTACACACCCGATGCACCCGGACTGACGACAACCGACCTGTATGACCACGCCACCGATGTCGTCAAAACAATGGAGAGTGTCAAACATGCAAAAAATCAGGCTGCGGCCGGTAAAGAAGATGAAGATGAATAACGCCAAGACACGCATACTGATGCTGCTCATTGCAGCGGTGATGACATTTGCCGGCCATGCAGCTGACACGACACAATCGCAAGTTCTGATAGCCAGGGGTGACAGCGCATATGCCGACAAAGATTATTTCAGGGCCATCGAGCTTTATGACAGCGCACGGATCGCCGGAGGCGCATCATCTGTGATGTACTACAATCTTGGCAACGCCTACTATCGCATCAACCGTCCCGCCGACGCGATACTGAGCTACGAGCGTGCCCTCCGCATCGACCCCACCAATCGCGATGCGCGTCTCAACCTCGATTTCGTGCAGTCAAAAACCGAGGATAAGGTGACCGACTCGGGCAACATCATGAGCACCATGGCCGACAGCATCACCTGCTCGATGAGAGCCGACAGCTGGGCAACGCTGACACTTGTGTTGTTTGTGGTGTTTCTGGCACTCGCAGCCGGATATATCTTCGGGCAAGCTATCTTGCTGAGAAAAATATGCTTTTTTGGCGGAATGATTGTGTTGATCGCCACCGTCACATCATTACTGTTCAGTGTGGCGGCCGCACGACGCATCAACGATGACAGTGAAGCCATAGTGACAGTGCCTAAAGCACAGCTGTCACCGTCACCGGGACGCCTTGACAGCGCACAGGGCGAAGAATTGACGATACACCTGGGTCACAAAGTGACAATCATTGACACAATCGCGCCCCTCCCCGACGGTGACGGGAAGCCGTGGTATCAGATCAAAGTCGGCAACGGCTCAAAAGCGTGGATACGCGGCGATCAGGTAGAACGGATCGCAGTAAAATAAATTATAGTCCAAAGAGCAATATGACAGACGATTGCATATCGTTATGTTATAAAACATATAAAATAATAGAAAAAATATTTGTGCGTGCGAAAATTATGTGGTAAATTTATGCTGTAATTAAAAAATCAACCGTACAAATAATCTCAAAACAGATAGAATCATGACAAAGACCATCTCATTCAACGAACTCAGACGCCTCAAAGACAGTCTGCCCGACGGTGCGACCCACCGCATCGCTGACAAACTCAATGTCACTGTTCAAACAGTTCGCAACTACTTCGGCGGCACAAACTATGAGTTTGGCAAGAATCACGGCTGCCACATTGAGCCGGGTCCTGACGGGGGCATCGTAGTACTCGATGACACCACCATCTATGACATGGCACTTGAGATTCTCGAGGAAGAGCAACGCGCCAAAGAAAACTAAAAAGGCACCAACCCCAACCTCCGTCGCCGAGATGTGTCATCATGTCCCGGTGACGGTTGCGTGCTTTATATTTAACTCATTCACGACAACATCAACACAATAAAAACCGGTAGAGGCATGCCAACCCACGACCGCTTTATAACACTCGCCATACACACATACGACCGGGCTTTGTCGGTCAAAACATTGCTCGAAAACGAGGGGATAGATGTTGAGCTCCACAACGTCAATCTCGACCACCCTGTGACATCGGCGGGTGTGCGCGTGCGCATTCACGAGAGCGACCTGCCACAAGCATTGCGGATAGTCGAGAATGCCGAACTGTTTTTGCCCGCGTCAGACTCTGAGGCCGACTGCAAGCACAAGATACTCGTGCCGGTTGACTTCTCGGACTACTCGCGCAAGACATACGTACAGGCATTTTTCATTGCCGCCGCACACAAGTCAGACATCCTCTTTGTGCACTCGTACGTCACTCCGACACCATCGGCCAACTTTCAGCTCAATGACAACTACAGCTATCAAATATCTGACATCGAGCTCGACAAAACAATGAGAAACTCGGCCTCGGAGATGATGGTCAAGTTTGTAGCCGAGGTGAAGGATGCCATCAAAAACGGCAGCGTTCCACCTGTCAAATTTGAAACACGGCTCTGTGAAGGTATCCCCGAGACTGTCATCCTCGACATGGCAAAGGAGATAAAACCGCTGATGATCGTCATGGGTACGCGCGGCGCGGACAAGAAAGAGCGCGAGCTGGTCGGGAGCGTGACGGCCGAAGTGCTCGATTCGAGCCGCTTCACAGTCTTCACCATCCCGGAGTCAACTAAAATCAACCGTCCCGACGGGTTCAAGAACATATTGTTCTTCAGCAACCTCGACCAGGAGGATCTGTTGGCGATAGACACGTTCCACCGTCTGTTCAGATATGACGGAATCAAAATCACCATCGTGCATGTGCCGGGCAAACGCGATGACAGTGAGACAATCAGCCGCGCTACACGCTCGCTGATGTTGTTTTGCAAAGCCCACTACCCCGACTATGTGTTTGAGAAGCACGACCTCGACATCACGCACCCCGAGGAGGACATCAAAGAGATAGCCTCGCGGATGAATATCGACATGATCGTGTTGCCTAATAAGAAGCGCAACGTGTTTGTGCGGTTTTTCAACCCGGGGCTGGCGCACAGGCTGCTGTTTTATGCCGACATCCCGATGCTTGCAATACCGGTGTGACGTATGGACTTCAAAATCGATTCGCGATATAAACCGACCGGCGATCAGCCGCAGGCAATTGACAAACTCGTCGAGGGTGTCAACACAGGCATGCCCGCACAGACGCTGTTGGGTGTCACAGGCTCGGGCAAGACATTCACGATGGCCAATGTCATCGAGCGTGTGCAGCGACCCACGCTGATACTCAGCCACAACAAAACGTTGGCAGCACAATTGTACAGCGAGTTCAAATCGTTTTTCCCCAACAACTCGGTACAATATTTTGTGTCATACTATGACTATTACCAACCTGAGGCATACATCCCGTCGGTCGACAAATACATCGAGAAAGATCTGATGATCAATGATGAGATCGACAAGCTGCGTCTGGCAACTACCTCGGCACTGTTGTCGGGCCGACGCGATGTCATCGTCGTGTCGTCGGTGTCGTGTCTCTATGGCATCGGCAACCCCGAGGACTTCCACGCCAACGTCATCGAGATTAAAGTCGGTGATAAAATAGCT
>CAZKYR010000051.1:0-9522 GCA_964557035.1 uncultured Bacteroides sp.
GGTAAGACCTTTGTGACCCTCAACCTGTCGACCGTGCTTGCACTCAAAGACAAAAAAGTCTGCATCGTCGACCTCGACTTGCGCAAGGCATCGTTGTCAAACTTTGCCAACGCGGGTAATCTGGGCGTATCGGCCTACCTGATCGGTCAGGCAAGTGCCGACCAGATCATCATGCGCAATCTCGACGGCATTCCGGGGCTCGATCTGATTCCGGTGGGTGCCATTCCGCCCAACCCCTCGGAGTTGCTCTACAGCCCGCGCCTGAAAACGTTGTTTGAGAAACTGCGCAACGAGTATGACTACATCCTCATCGACTGTCCTCCTGTCGAGGTTGTGGCTGACGCCAAGATTATCAACCCGCAGGTAGACATGACGATTTTTGTGGTGCGCGCCGGATTGCTCGAACGCGACATGCTCACCACGATACAAAAATTCTACGACACACACCGCTACCGCAACCTTGCCATCATGCTCAACGGCACAACTGTCGGCAAAGGCCTGGTGGCTAACCGCTACGGTTATGGCTACGGTTATGGCTACGGATACGGTTACGGTCAAAAGAAAAAACACAAGTAGTCCTACATAGACAATCACTCAACACACCCAAGCGAGCGTCTGTCAAATCGATGACAGGGTCTCGCTTGAGTGCTAATTATTCCATCGATCTATCTACTAATTAATATTCTAAATTATGAAAATCAGACATCTCATTGCAGCGTTGGCTCTGACGGGCGCCCTGTGTGCGGCCCATGCAGAGGATCTGTACCTGCACGTGCGTACCGCAACAGGGTGGGAGGTTCTTGACCTCAACAAGGTCGACCGCCTGACGTTCACCGGCGGCAAGATGACAGCGCTTGACCAAAATGAAAAAGTGGTGAAGTCCTTTGAACGTTCGGATCTCGACAAAATGGTTGTCACCGAGTCGGCCGGCGTGGAGGCTGTGGCCGATGCGACTGCCGAAAAGACATTTGTCTATGACGTACAGAGCCGCACGATCACAATGTCGACCGAGGGCGATGTAGAGATTTTTGATGCCGCCGGATGCCGTCTCGTGGCTCTCCCCTGTGTCCTCAAGGGTGAGACAGTTGTCTTGACAGGTCTCAATCCCGGCATTGTCATCATCAAGTCAGGCGATTATTCACTCAAAACCGTAGTCAAATGAAAAAACTGATACTACTCCCGGCTATCGCCCTGATGACAGCGTCGAGCGCGATGGCATTGCCCAAAGCACTGTATGTAAAGCAAGATGGGGCGTACACAAAATATAATTTCGGTGTCGCCGGTGATCTCAACTTCTTTGACAACGGTTCAAAGCTCAAGATCTCGGGCTATCAAGAGGCGATTGACCTCGACAAGATCGAATACATCTCGTTTAGCGCACCGGTTGATGAAATCGCCATGTCGCCGGCTGCTCAGAAACAGAAGATGATTGAGATCGGTGAGGCTGTTTATAACAAAATTGACCTTAAAAGCCATGCCGAAATCATTCGTATGATTGACGCCTTCAGCCGTAGCGTCTATGACTATAATACAGATTTCTATGATCCCGCTCCATGCGAGTATGATATCCCTGAGGAGTATTGGAACGTCCACAAGGCCGCCGCAAAGATGGTCTCTGCCATGGGTGACGTGGTCAAAGGCAATGGCGCTGCAACGCGTGTAATCAAGGCCAAGGCCGCCGAGCTTTACCGCATCGAGGATTATACCGGCGTATACTATGCCAACCCCAAAACTAAAGCGTGGGAGAAAACCGGCACAGCCGACTATCTCGAGCTGCGCTATGCGGGCCGCAAAGGGGAGATGTACACCGTGCGCCTCACACCCTCAAGCGACTACACCCAGTGGAACACCGTCGACTTTATGGGTCGCGTGCCCCGTCAGATGGATGTGACATTCAATCAAGACGGAACAACACTCGCCACCGCCACCATCAAGACCGAGATGGTGCAGGACAAGAGCATCGCCATGACTGTCACCGCAACGGTCGGCAAATATAAGGTCGAGAATGAGATGAAGGTTGTCAACGACAAGCTCACCGACGTTGTCAATGTCACCGTCAACGGTGAGTACTTCATGACAGCCGACCTCAATGTCAGCGGCAAGAACCTGGTCGACTATGAGAACATCAAGGAGGCAATCGACGAGGCAAAAGAGTATTACAACCAAGTAACCGACGAGTGGGTAGACGGTGATGTCACGCACCTTGCATCGATGTTCTATCGCGCGACGGTCAATGCCGATGTGCTCGGCAAGCTGCAGGCTCGCGGTGTGCTCTTCAACTTTGCCAAACTCAACGAAGTGTTGAGCGAGGACTGCGATGTCGACCCCGTACAGTATGGCGGATATGACATGTGGGCATGTCGACTTGTCGGTCACAACTCTGATTACTCTAAAATCGACATCACCGATGAGAAAGAGGAAGTATATCAGAGCTATGTCGATTTCCTCAACAAATATAGCGACATCTCGTTCTACTACGACGGCGCCAAGCAGCTGCAGGGCTATCTGACCTTTGATGTGACCGAAGATAACTACAGCCATGATAACTGGCAGAGTGAAAACTTCGAGTACGGCTTTGCCCGCATCAAAGATCATGTGGTAAGAGCTGAGCGCGAATATGACCGAGATAACGGTAAGTGGGGACCCTGGTCGTCCTACGGCTACAATGGCACCGAATACGCCGCCGTGCCTGTAGAGGATGAGCAAATCATCATCCCTCAGACAATCACAGAGGTGTATTATGATGTAGAGCCCCGCATGACATTCCCCGACATGACTACATTCGCGTTCGACGAGTACTTCACCGAGGGTGCGTTCAAACCGCTTGTCAATGACTACAACGATGTCCTCGACACCTACTATGACCTCACGGGCCAGGAGCGAGAGGACTAAATGAATGATTGAGCTGACTGCCTCAGCGTTAAGGTCATGGGACTGCCCCATAAACTCATCACATTGTTTTTGTTGGCCGGAGCGGTGCGAATGTTCGCGACCGCGCCGGCCGACACTCTCAATGTCCCTGCTGTCCGCGATCTGCGCGAAGTGTCGGTGTCGGCATCTCCGCGTTCACCGCTGCGTGTCAGCCGGGACGGCGCCTTGGTCATCGGAGGCGACATCCTTGCAGAGACACCCGGCATCGGGGGCTCGGCCGACCCGGTGTCGTTAATGCGGACTATGCCCTCCGTCAGCACTACCGCCGAGCTGCGGGCCGCGATGCCTGTCAGAGGTGGCGGCAACGGCGACAACCTGTTTGAGGCCGACGGTGTGCGCATCATCAACCCGATGCACCTGTTGGGGCTGTACAGCACCTTCAATCCAGCTTATTACCGCACATACGGATTCAGAGCCGACCGTGTGCCGGCGTATGTGCCTGACCTCACGAGCGGATATGTCACAGCCTCGTCGGGGACTGCACCCGACAGTGTGCTGTCGCTTAGTGCCTCGGTCGGACTCATAGAGAGCCATGGCGCGTTGAGTGTGCCCTTAGGACGACGCGGCGCGACGGTGAGCGTCGGAGTGAGACAGACCTATCTCGGTCTGCTGTTCCCTGACATACTGACGCTTGGCACCTCTCGGCTCAGTTATGGCTTCACTGACGTCAACGCCTCGGTGTGTGCTCTGTCGGGCGTAAGCGACACGCTCAGAGCCACGTTTGTGTACAGCCGCGACCGCATGGGTGTGCACGATGCCAACAAAGGGGTAAAGACCGGCCGGTTTGGCTGGCGCAATCTTGCCGGCGGTGTCGAGTGGAGTCGCCGGTCGCTCAAGACGATGCTGTCGGTGAGCCGCTATGACAACATTTTTGAAATGGATGAGGGGGGACGCGCTCTCGATCTCCCCTCGTCGATGACGCAGCTCGCCGGGCGCACCGAGTGGCGCACGGGCGATTTTGTGATCGGGGGTGAGGTGACACTGCGCCACACATCCGGACAGAGCAACCGCGCGGACGCGTCGCCTCGTGCCGACCGCTCGGCCCGGTCAATCGAGATTGTCCCCTCGGTCACTTGGGCCCGCTCGCTCACGAGCCGTCTCGACGTCAGTCTGGGCGTGCGCCCCGCGTTGTACGGCACGCCCGGGTGGTGGCGTTTTGCCCCGCAGCCGCGAGTCAGCGCGTCATACAGGCTGTCGCGTGCGGTGAGCGCCTATGCCGCCTACGGGTGGTATGTGCGGTTTGACCGGCTCATCGAGGAGTCGACGGGCAGCCTCCCGGCCGACTATTGGCTATGCTCGGGCGAGCGTGTGCCGCAGGCAAGCGTACACTCGTTCAGCGCCGGTTTGTCGGGACTCGTGCCGCGCATCGGGGTGAGCTGGCTTGTCGAGGGGTATTATCGCCGCGTCGGAGGCGTGATTGAATACGGCGGGTCGCTGCTCGACCTGGTCAACAGCGGATATGACCCGACCGACCATTTGTTGACAGGCGACGGATATGCTGCCGGAGTGTCGGTGATGCTGATGCGACGGTTTGGCGCCGTGAGAGGCCGTGTGGCGTATAACTACGGTGTGTCGCGGGCTAAATTTGACCGTTACGGTGACCGGACCTTTCCCTCGCTCTATGACCGGCCACACGACCTGACAGCCACGGTAAGCTGGAATCCGATATCCCCTGTCACGCTGTCGGCGACCTATACCTACGCCACCGGCACCCCCTATACGCGGGCAAAATATGGCTATATGATCGGCGAAAACCTTATCTGCGAGTATTTTGACCACAATTCTTCGCGTCTGCCGGCTTATAACCGCCTTGACTTAGCCGCGACGTGGCGTATAGGCACGTGGGGGCGGACCTCACACCGGCTCAATCTGTCGGTCTACAATGCCACCGCATCGCGCAACATATTGTTTTTGTACACATCATATTCGCTCGACGACGGCATCACGCAGCGCCGCTCGGTGATGTCGTCGGTCATACCGTCACTTACTTATACTATTGAACTGTGAAACACTTATTTGGCATATTATCTTTGATTCTGTTCGCGTCGTGCGTCGCCGATGAGCCTGACGTCGCCGAGGTGAACACGCCGCTTGTCGTAGAAGGGTGGATAGAGGAGGGGGATCACCCTGTCGTCATAGTCACGCACGCTGTTGACCTGACACAGGATGCCGCGTCGTTTGACGGCGTCGTCGAGCAATGGTGCCGCGTGTCGGTGTATGACGGCGACACGCGCTATCTGCTGACCGGACATATCGACGACTCCTACACCCCGCGGTTCATCTACACCCACAAGCGGTTGCGCGGTCAGCAGGGGCACACCTACCGCCTCGTCGTGGAGACCGAGACCGACACGCTCACTGCCGTCTCGACGATCGGCCCGGTGCCCACGATCGAGTCGCTTGAGGCAGTCCCGCACGATGGGGGTGAGTACAGCATCAGGGCGCGGTTAAGGGGAGTGGAGTGTGATGGATATTACAAGCTGTTCGGGCAGTCGCCCGCCACAGAGAGCCGTTTTTACGGCACTTTTATGGGGACGTTTGCCGGCTGTGACTATGATGAGGTGACGGGTGTGCCGGTGACGCGCGGAGTGTATGCGACATACTCGGGTGACGAGTTCAGCCACTACTACAGGTCGGGTGAGCGCGTGACAGTCAAAATCTGTTCGCTCGACAGGCCGCTTTATCATTTCTGGCGCGAGTATGACAAGAGTGTGTCGCTGTCGGGCAATCTGTTCTTCACTTTCGCGGACAACTGCACCGGCAACATCGCCGGAGGCCTCGGCTACTGGGGCGCCTACGGCACCGCCTGCCGCACCATCACCCTTCCCTGACGCTGTTGAATGTAAAAATATTAGAAAATAAGGTTGAAAAGTTTTGAGAAGTCGGGCGGAAGTAGTAACTTTGCACGCTGATTGGCACACAGTCGCCTCAAACACAATAAAACAGTAAATTAACACAACATGTCAGATAATAACAACAACCGGCAGATTTCGGCAGCCGATGAAGCAAAACTCGCCGAGAATGAGAAAAAAATGAGCCGCCTTCCCAAGATGCTCGTGGGCATCAGCGTGGCCGTAATCGTGATTGTCGGAGCTATTCTCGCATACATCTTCCTGGTGCGCCAGCCGGGCATCAAGACAGCGGCCGAGCAGGCAGGCAAAGTCGACATCGAGTATCTCGACAAAAATTCAAACGACTCGATTGTCGCCGAGATGGCAGCTCAGGCAGCCAAGAGCGGATACAGCGAGGGCAACCGCATGCACCTTGTGTCGGCTATCAGCTACTACAACCTCGGTGAATATGAGAAATGTGTGGCTCAGCTCAATGATTTTGATGCAAAAGATGACATCGTCGGTGCGGCAGCCATGTCGCTCAAAGGTGACGCTCTGGTGAACCTCGACCGTCTCGAGGAGGCGACAAAAGCGTTCAAGGAGGCGATCGATCTGTCTGACGACAACCCCGAGTACACCCCCTTGTTCATGTCAAAGCTTGCACGCGTATATCGCGCCATGGACAAAATCAACGATGAGCTCATCGTGCTTCGCGACATCAAGAGCCACTATCCGGTCTATGCCGACCAAAACTATGTAGAGGCTTATATCGTGCGCGCTGAGGAGCAAACCAAGTAAGACCGTACAACGTCAACATCGACTCATACACTGTGGCACGCGTGTCTCTATCACTGACAACGTGCCACAGCTTTTTTATATCGACTGATAATCGATTTTTGTATATCGACCGATAATCGACTTTTTTATAGTGACCGATAATCGACCCCAAAATGGCTGATGAAAGACTGAAAGCGTTGGCCGAGCGCCCTGTCGGGCGGCTGTTGTGGAGCTATAGCGTGCCGGCTGTGGTCGGCATGGCCGTGATGCAGCTCTACAACATCGTTGACCGTATGCTGTTGGGACAGTGTGTGGGCAAAGAGGCGTTGGCCGGGTTGGCGATCACCTTCCCGGTGATGAACATCGCCACCGCGCTCGGCGTGCTTGTCGGCGCGGGTGCGTCGGCCCGCATGTCGATTGCGCTCGGACGCGGAGATGTCGACGAGGCGCGCAAGATTACGGGCAACGCCTTGACGCTGACCCTGACCGTCGGCACGCTCTATCTGTTGTTCTTCGGCCTGTTCATCGACCCGCTGCTGAAGTTGTTCGGTGCCACGGCCGAGACACTCCCATATGCACGTTCGTTCATGCTTTTTATTCTCCCCGGCCTGTTGCTGACCAATCTCACATTCTCGTTCAACAATCTGATGAGGGCGTCCGGTTTTCCGACGCGAGCGATGGTGACGATGTTCATCGGCGCGGGACTCAACGTGGTGTTGGCATGGATGTTTGTCTATCTGTTCGGGTGGGGGATAAAGGGGGCGGCCATCGCCACCGACATCGCCATGTGCGTGTCGATGATCTTTGTGATGTGGCATTTTGTGCGCCCTCACGGACCCATCCACTTCACCCGGGGCATCTATGGACTGTCGTGGCGTCGCGTCATCGGCATCATCAGCATCGGCGCCGCACCGTGCATCGTCAACATTGCCGGATGTGCGGTCAACATCTTGATTAACCACTATCTGTATTATTATGGCGGTGTGGACGCCATCGCAGCCGCGGGGGTGTTTGTGACGGTGACATCGCTGCTGGTGTGCGTGGTGTTAGGCATCTGCCAGGGTATGCAGCCGATAGCGGGCTACAACTACGGAGCGGGGCGATATGAACGCTTGCGCCGTGTGTTTTGGCTTGCGGTGGGCGCCTCGACTGTGGTGACGTTGTGCGGATTCGTGATTTCGCGATTTGCCCCCGAGACGATAGCCCGGTTCTTTTTGCCGGCCGATGACCGGGCGCTGATTGACACCACCGGCAATGCGTTAAAAATGTCGATGGCTGTTTTTTGGGCCGTTGGATTTCAGGTCGTCGCCACAAATTTCTTCCAGTCGATCGGCAAAGTCGGACAGTCGATTTTCCTCAGTCTGACCCGTCAGGTGCTCTTTGTCATACCGTTGTTGTTGATCTTGCCGGGCGGGTTTGGTCTCGCCGGCGTGTGGTTATCCTTCCCGACGGCCGATACTTTTGCCACGGTCGTGACGCTTGTGATGGTGTGGCTGACGCTGCGCAAGCTGCCGCGATAAAAAAGAGAGACGGCGGTCGTGTCAGCCGATGCCGTCTCTTAATGTGTAACTCATGTGCGCGAATCGCGTATCTTCCACTGCGACAGGCGGGGCTTCGTGCCCTCCGCGCTTACTAAAAGAACAGATTGCCGGCTGCGATTGTTGAGCGCGATTTGGGCAATTCGGCCAAAATTAGTAATTTTGTATCAAAATTTAAGAGACAATGGCATTACAATGTGGTATAGTCGGCCTGCCGAACGTGGGCAAGTCGACACTTTTCAACTGTCTGTCGAACGCCAAGGCGCAGTCGGCAAATTTTCCTTTCTGCACAATCGAGCCCAATGTCGGTGTCATCACCGTGCCTGATGACCGTCTGACCCGTCTGGTCGAGATGTGTCAGCCGCGCAGCGTGGTGCCCGCCACGGTCGAGATTGTCGACATTGCGGGCCTTGTCAAAGGTGCCAGCCGCGGCGAGGGCCTGGGCAACAAATTTTTGGCCAATATCCGCGAGACCAACGCCATCATACATGTGTTGCGTTGTTTTGACGACGACAACATCACCCATGTTGACGGCACTGTCGACCCGGTGCGCGACAAAGAGATAATCGACTATGAGCTGCAGCTCAAGGACCTCGAGACCATTGAGTCGCGGTTGGCCAAGACCGAGAAGCAGGCCAAAACCGGCGGCGACAAGGTGGCCAAGATGCAATATGAGGTGCTCAGACGCTTCAAGGAGGCGCTTGATGCCGGCAAAGCCGCCCGCACAGTGACGCTCGACACGCCTGACGAGCAGAAGTTTGCACGCGAGCTCTTTTTGCTCACCGACAAGCCGGTGCTGTATGTGTGCAACGTTGACGACGCTTCGGCGGCGAGCGGCAACGCCTATGTCGAGGCCGTGCGCGAGGCGATCAAGGAGGAGGGCGCATCGCTGTTGGTGGTGGCTGCGCAGACCGAGAGTGAGATCGCCGAGCTCGACACGTTTGAGGAACGTCAGGAGTTTTTGAATGAGATCGGCCTGACCGAGTCGGGTGTGTCGCGACTGATACGAGCCGCATACGGTCTGCTCGACCTGCAGACCTATTTCACCGCCGGCCCCGACGAGGTGCGTGCATGGACGTTTGTCCGCGGCAGCAAGGCCCCCCAATGCGCCGGCATCATCCACACCGACTTTGAGAAAGGTTTCATCCGCGCCGAAGTGATAAAATATGACGACTATGTGACCCTCGGAGGTGAGGCCGCAGTCAAAGAGGCCGGCAAGCTGTCGGTCGAAGGTAAAGAGTATGTCGTGCAGGACGGCGACATCATGCACTTCCGCTTCAATGTCTAAAATGTTATGAGATAACATATTGGGGTCGTGCTTTTGAGCGCGGCCCCTTTTGTTTTGTTCTGCCGCCGCCCTCTTGGCCTAATTATTGTTAAAAATCAGGCGGGTAGGTAAAAAAAACTTTAGATAGATGTGAATTTTCTAAAAAAAAACTATCTTT
>CAZKYR010000052.1:0-9337 GCA_964557035.1 uncultured Bacteroides sp.
CACACCAAGATATGCGACCTCAGCGTTAACATATTTTATGGGACAGGCTCTTAGCAAACTATACAGACGGGCAATCTCGATGGCGGTTGCAGCGGCTGTCGCATGCGTTGCGTCGGCAGCCACATACACGGTTGAACCGGCCGAGGGTGATGTGTCTTCGCTCAGCAGTGTCACGCTCACGTTTGACGGCGCGGTCAAAGAGCTGTCGTACAACACTTTTGTCAGCAATGCATCAAGCTATTACCGCTGCATGACCGCAGTGGACGCCAACACGTTCACCGTCACCATGGTTGAGACGCTGCCGCCGGGGCGTTACCAAATCACCATCCCGGCCTCTACGCTCAGCGTTAATGACGAGCCTTATGACGAGCCGATCACGCTCACATACGACCTCGATCTCTCGGGGCGTGAGGTGACGGTCAGCGTCAATCCCGAGCCGGGCAAAATCTCATGGCTCGGCAACGTGACCGTGACGCTCGACGGTGCGCAACAGGCCTCCTACGAGCCTTCCTCAACGCTGACATCGGCCACTCTCAGCCACGACGGCGAGTATATACGCATCTTCTCAGAGGCTGTTGTCGCGGCCAACCGTGTGACGTTTGCTGTGAGACCCACCATCACATCGGGCGGCGCTTACACACTGTCTATCCCCGAAGGCGCCATCCTGGCCGACGGCAAGCCGGTGGGGGCACTCAGCTACACCTATGTTTTGCCGAACTTTGATTACACTGTGACACCTGCACCGGGCGACCTCGAGGACCTCGGCACGGTTTGTTTCGCATTTGACCCCGCGGCCAGCGTCACCGAGCTGCAGTTCAGCACTGTCACCGTCACTCGCGACGGCGAGCCGGTGCGCTATCTCACGTCGGCGCGCGACAACAAATTCAACATCACGCTTGTAGACAACGCCATTGCGGGCGAGTATGTGGTCACCGTTCCGGCCGGCACGCTGGCTGTCGACGGTTCGGTGTGCGACCTCGAGCTCACCGCCACATATCAGGTGAGCGGTGTGGCGCCCGGCTATTCGCTCGAGATTTCTCCGGCCGACGGGTCGGCGCTCTATGACATGCAGCGTTTTACACTCACGTTTGACGGTGTGGAGCAAGTCACCCCGACGGTCACCTCGTCAGCGTCAGCGCCCTATATCACCGATGCGCAAGGCTATCGCGTGGCGACCGTCTCGCAGGTCAGCGCAGCCGGCAACACCCTCGATTTGTCGCTCACCACGCCCATGAGCCCGGCGGGCGTCTACACGCTCAATGTTCCCTCGGGAGCTTATTTGCTTGAGGGCGCGCGTGCCGACGATGTCACAGCCACATACACGTTGCTCGACAAGCGCTATGCCGTCAATCCGTCCGAGGAGTCATTGCTCTATAAAATCAGCGATGTCGAGATACTGTTCTACGCCGTCAGCGATGTGGCGCTCACCACGCCCGATGCAACGGTGAATGTCGTCAATGCGGATGCCAATGAGGTGACGGTGATGCAGTTGCAGGGCGAGAATGGCGTGCTCAGCCTCATACCTGAGGCTGAAGTGACCACCGGCGGCCGTTACATGGCGTTCATCCCCGGCGACCTCTACACCCTCGATGGTGTCCCGGGGTATGACATCGTGTTGCGTTACACCCTTTTAGGTGCCGCTGACGTCGGCGTCACGGTCGCTGACATGGATATTGATGTCTATGACATGCGCGGTGTCCGCATGAAGTACAAGCCCGCCGCGGGCCTCTATATAATCAACGGCCGCAAGGTCTACATACGTTGACGAAATGAAGAAAAATCAGATCTGGTTGTGGCTCGGCGCGCTTGTCGTCGGTGTCCTCCTGGGATTGCTCGGCAACCCCGGTGTCAACGCGGTGATGAATGTCATCGCTACCATTTTTACCCGATTGTTCAGACTGCTTGCCGTGCCGACGATCGTCCTTGCGGTCATCACTACGTTAGCTTCCCTCGGGGGAGGCAAGGAGATGGGGCGCATGTTCCGCACCACGGTCACCTACACATTGCTCACCACAGCCGCCGCGGCCGCTGTCGGACTCGGTCTCTATCTGTTGGTGGCACCGGGCAACCTGCCTGCGTCAGAAGTAACATCCGGCACCGAGGTGCCCTCAGCGACCTCTGAGGTCTCCTACACCGATCACCTGATGCAAGCCGTGCCCGACAACATCGTCAGACCGCTGCTCGACGGCAACGTGCTGTCACTGCTGCTGCTCTGCTTTGCCGTCGGCATCGCGTTGTCAAAGATGCCCGACAGCGCTCCCAAACGCGCTGTCATCAACGGCCTGACAGGCTTGCAGACCCTGTTGTTCGTGCTGATAAAATGGCTGATAGCGGTCTTGCCGATCGGAATAGTCGCTTTTGCGGCACAACTGATTGCCGATGTGGGTGGCGGCATGATGCTCGACTCGCTCGGCAAGTATGTGCTTGTCATCATCGGCGGCAATTGCCTGCAGTTTTTCGTCATTTTGCCAATCTTCCTGCTCATCAAGGGCATCAATCCGGTGCGCACGTTGCGCGGCATGATGCCGGCTGTAGTGATGGCATTTTTCACCAAAAGTTCGGCCGCCACGCTCCCTGTGACGATGCAGAGCGCCGAGGAGCGGGTGGGTGTTAGCCGTAGCACCTCTCGGTTTGTGCTCCCCATCTGCACCACTGTCAACATGAACGGCTGTGCGGCCTTTATCCTCGTCACTTCGCTTTATGTGATGCAGAACAACGGCATTGAGCTGACATTCGGCACGATGTTGCTGTGGTTGCTGATAGCCGTGATTTCGGCTGTCGGCAACGCCGGAGTGCCGATGGGATGCTATTTCCTGACGTTGTCGCTGATGTCGGGCATCGGTGCCGACATCAGTTTGATGGGCATCATACTGCCGATCTACACGGTCATCGACATGGTCGAGACGGCCGAGAATGTTTGGTCAGACTCGTGTGTGTGCGCCATCACCGACAAAGTGATGCGCCGTCGCCGACCCGATCAGTCGGTCAGCACCGCCTCATAGTGGCGGCGCAGATCGTCCCAGCGATAGAACGGCCATCGGTCGGTCGACACCTCGGGGATGCGCACCTCACGTTCGTTGAGCATCACTTTCACCAAAATGTCGTTGTCGGCGTTCTTGAAAAATACCATCTGGATGTTTCCGGCCATCGGGGCTATCTTCCAGTCGGTGAAGGCGGTGTAGAATTGCGCCGGGTCGCTCACCGAATTATAGCAGTCCTCGATGCCGAGACGTCCGGCGAGCGGTATCAGGTTGCCGTCGTGGCCAAAGCGCAGTGTCGCGCCATGTTTGCCCTGCGCGATATACTCGTCGGCAGTATCGATGATGTTGCGCAGCTGAGGGTCAGAGTTGGCGAGCATCATTCCGTTGTTGCCCGCATAGTTGCTGTCGCACACATAAAACCGGTAGTTAAACGACTGCCACATGTCAAACAGCTCGTCGGGCGTCCAGAGGTCCCAGAACTCGACCGGTGTCTCGATGTCCTGCATGCCCACTGTCACCCAATACCACTGCCACATCAGTTCGTGGGGATTGACGTTGAGTTCGACAAAAGTCGGGTCGCTGAAAAGTGCGTCTACCATGCGGTCAGGGCGCGTGTGCGACGCCTCAAACTTGCGATACTGCTCGCGCCACGGGCCACGCTCAGACGTGAACTCACACGACTCGGGCGAGTGCCAGTTGAGATAGTTCATCCAGCGGTTTGACGACTCGCGGGGTATGAACAGATAAGGCGCTTTCTCTTTCAGTCCCTCGCAGAATGCCGCCATCGACAGCGCGCATCGCAGCACGACAGTCGAGCGGGCCGTCATCTCGGCTCCGGGCTCGAACACCTCGGGGAACGCGTCATACATGCGTGCGGCGATGTCGTGGTGCTGACGCTGTCCCAGCGGCGACAGGTCGCCACCGCGTCCCTCGGCCTCGACCCACACGGCGCGCAAGCGCTCGAGCGCACTCTTGCCGAGCGGAGTGAGCGCATCAGCCTTGTCCGCCTTGTCCATCAGTTCAAGCAGCCGCGTGTAGTCCGAGTCAGAGATCAGGTAGCGCGAGCCGTGGCGCCCGTAGTGGCTGATATAGAACGGTTCATACCCCTCGGGTGCAGGCGTGTTGAGGCTCTCGGTGACAGGATAGGCATAATAGACGCCCCCCGTGCGGTTGAGGTCGGCCAGCACCTCGGTCTTGGTGGTTTGAGCGACAGATGTGAGCGACGCCAGTGTGAGCGCGGCCGCCGCGATGAGTTTAGCTATCTTCATTGTGTCAGTATGTTAGTCATTAGTATAACGGCCATTGCACCCCCATATTGCCCCAATAGCCTCAAGAGTCTGATAAAATTTAGCTCCCGATCTGCAAAATTTTTGTAATTTTGCAATAAAATATTAGCAGATGGCAGAACACAAACCGACAACAGCAGCTCAGGGCGCTACGGCAGCCCTCGCAACCCCCGATCTATCGGCCGACTCGACGGTCAAACGCGATGTCCTCAACGCTGACGACATCATGCGCATGGTGCCTAAATTGGCCGGCCATCGCAAGCTGGTCAACGGCCTCATGCGGTTCTTGTCGCTCGACAAGGTCAATGCCATTCATGAGCACAACATCGACCACCCGGGCGCGCCCTTTGCCGCAGGCATCATCAAAGACCTCGACATCACGCTCAAGATTGACAATGAGAAAGTTCTCGACAATCTCCCCGAGGGAGCGTTTGTGACGGTGTCAAACCACCATTTCGGCGCGCTCGACGGCATCATTCTGATTGATCTGATCGGTTCGCGCAGACCCAAATATCGCGTGATGGTTAACATGTTTCTCAACTACATCAACGGCCTACGGCCGAGTTTCATCGCTGTTGACCAGCAAGCGTCAGACGACCCCAAGAAAAAGGCTGTGTCAATGAAGGGCATCAAGGAGTGCATCATGCAGGTGCGTCGTGGTGAGCCTGTGGGTTTTTTCCCGGCCGGAGCGGTGGCAAAGGTCAATTGGCGCGGACGCCTCAAGGACCGCCAATGGCAGCCGTCGGTGATACGTCTCATCGAGCAGCTCAAGGTGCCCGTGGTGCCGATTTTCTTCCACGGCTCGCAGTCGTGGTGGTTCAACTTTTTGGGCGTCGTGTGCTGGCAGCTGCGTACGTTCAGACACCCGGCCGAGGTGTTCCGCAAAAAAGGCAAGACATTCCACATCACCGTCGGCGAGCCGATCTCGGTCGACGAGCAGCTGAAGCACATGGGTTCGGTCGAGGAGTTTGGCGACTTTTTGCGTGAGCGCACATACGAACTGAGAGATAAGAGCAACTGAGAGATAAGAAATGAATATTACTGAAGAAGACATACGCCGGGTCAAACAGCGGTGGGGCATAGTCGGCAATTCGCCGGCTTTGATTGAGGCCATTGCGCGCGCCATGCGGGTGGCCCCCATAGACCTGTCGGTGCTCGTGACGGGCGAGAGCGGCACAGGCAAGGAGTTCTTCCCCAAGATAATACACTCGCTGTCGGCTCGCAAGCATGCCGGATACATCGCCGTCAACTGCGGTGCCATTCCCGAGGGCACGATTGACTCAGAGCTTTTCGGTCACGAAAAGGGATCGTTCACCGGGGCCGTATCCTCGCGCAAAGGCTACTTTGAGGAGGCCGACGGGGGTACCATTTTCCTTGACGAGGTAGCCGAATTGCCGCTCACCACTCAGGCCCGGCTGCTGCGCGTGCTCGAGTCGGGCGAATATATGCGCGTAGGCTCGTCGACGGTGCGTCACACCAACATACGCATCGTGGCCGCGACCAACGTCGACATGGCGCGGGCCGTCCGCGAGGGCAAGTTCCGCGAGGACCTCTACTATCGCCTCTCGACCGTCAGCATCAACGTTCCCCCCCTGCGCGACCGCCAGGGCGACATCATCATGTTGGCCTTGAAGTTTGCCGCCGATTTTGCCGAACGCTACCGCACGCCGGCGATCGAATTTGATGCTGCCGCCCGCACCTTGCTGACCACCTATCGCTGGCCCGGCAATGTGCGTCAGCTCAAGAATGTCATCGACCAGATTTCGCTTTTTGAGGCCGGTCAGGTCGTCACCACCGAGATGCTTGAGCACTATCTGCCTGCCGTCAGCGCGGCATGTGTGCTGCGGGCCGGTGACGATGGCGACCGTCGGCGCGACAGCCGCTATGAGAACGAGCGCGAGATGTTGCTCAACCTGATTTTCAGGCTGCAGAACGAGATTGACGAGCTGCGTGCAACAGTCAACGGCACGTCAGCCGCAACATCCTCGACACGCGCCCTGGTGCCGCTCACAAAGACCGCCGATTCACCCTTAGGGCATGTCCCCGGAGTGGATGGCGCGCACGATGCCGACACGACCGATGTCACTCCGCGCGAACTCGATGCTGATGACGAACGCGCACGCATTGCCGCCGTACTCGACCGTCACGACGGCCGACGCGCCGCCGCGGCTGCCGAGCTGGGCATCAGCGAACGCACACTCTATCGCAAAATACGCGACCTCGGCCTATGATCAGACGTTTGACCGATTGGATTATGCGGCCCTTGAGCCGCGCCACGCGCTCCTTTCTGTGGCTGGTGCTGATCTACGGCGCCGTTCTCACGCTCGCATTCGGGCTCGCCGATGTCATTGTGCCTTCACCCGGCACCGGGCTCGCTGCCAATGTGGCGTGGATGCTTGTCGTCTATCTCATCAATTGCTCAATCGTGGCGCTCGCAGCCTTGTGGCGGCCGGTGTTTGCCATATTCCTGCCGTTATATGTCGTCCTGTACACCGTCATCACCTATTTTCGCTACACCCTTAGCGTCATCCTTGACAAATCGGTGATCGAGCTCTCGCTCGGCACCGACCCCGCCACCTCGATGTCAATGATATCGACCCCGCTCATCGTCACGGTGAGCATCGCGTTTGTTGTGGCCGTCGCCGGTGTGATAGTGCGGTGGCGCCTTGTGAAAGTGCGCCGTTCGCGGTGGCAATGGGCAGTGCTGTCGGCCATGGTTCTCACGCTGACGGCCACACTGCCCGGCGTGCGTCAGGCCATGCATCAGCGCAGCCCCTACAACTTCACCAACGCGCTCGTTTGCTATCTCACCAGCTCAAAATATCCGCGCATGTATCGCTTCAATTTTGAGATGACACGCGCCACAACCGATGAGACCGAGCTCGATGTCATCTTTCTGCTCGGCGAATCGATACGCGCTGACCATCTCGGCATCAACGGCTATCAGCGGCAGACAACACCCCGCCTCGCCGCCGAGCGCAATCTGGTGTCGTTTGACAGCATATATGCCATCTCATATTTCACTGACCGGGCCGTGCCGCGCATCATGACCCGTGCCGACTCGATCGACGACATGCCCGCATACACAGAGCAGTCGTTCATTACCCTCTTCAAGAATGCCGGATTCCACACCGTCTGGTATGGCAATCAGGCCGAGACAACCTGTCTGCGCTATTATATGTACGAGGCCGACAAACTCTATCAGGCTGACTGGAACTTTGTCCCCAACGAGGCCGAGGGCACCTTCCTCGATGCCGACCTGTTGCCATGGCTCGACGACGAGTTGGGCGACGGCGCCCACAAGCTGCGTCTGCATATACTCCACGAAATCAACGCACACTGGGTGTACACCAGCAAATATCCGGCCGAATTTGAGCGCTACAAGCCGGTGATGACCCACAACGAGGTGTTGCTCAACTCGCGTCAGGAGCTGATCAATGCCTACGACAACTGCGTGCTCTATGCCGACCACATCTGGGGCGAGGTCATCGATCGCCTGCGCAATCGCAACGCCATCGTCATCTATCTCTCTGACCACGGTGAGTCGTTAGGCGAAGATGGCAAATATCTGCATGGTGCCGACTATCCCCCCGCGCACAATACCGCGGCATGGGTGTGGTGGAGCGACAGGTACGCCGAGGCGCACCCCGACCGCATCGCAGCCTTGCGCGCCAACGCGCATGCCAATGTCACGAGTGCCTATCTGTTCCACACCATTCTCGACGCCGCAGGCATCAGCACCACCCCCCTCGACCCAGCCCAGTCACTCATGCGCACCAATTGAGCCGTGACGCCCCGTCACCCCGGATGGCATCATGGACGCGACGCCCCGCCGCCGCACGGCTCGTGCGTCCTCCTGATAATCAAAAGGTTGCATAAAATTATCGTCGGACATGTCTGACATGTCCGACGAGTCTGTCTGAATTGTGTGAAATCTTTGTTGTGCGGGTGGGTTAGCGCATCAGCATGCGCAGGCGAGCCATCAGCTCGCGCGGCGCTACGGGTTTGGCGACAAAGTCGTCGGCGCCGGCGTTGAGCGAGCCGATGATGAGGTCGGTGTCATTGTTTGACGACACCACTATCAGCGGTATCTCGCAAAAAGCATAGCTCTGCTTGATTTGGTCAATCAGGGTGATGTCAGTGTTGCCGCTCTCGGTGTCGAGATCGAGGATGATGACATCGATGTTGGTGGGTTGGTCGTTCAACAGTGAGGTCACCGACCGTTCGAGGTGCACCGTGACCGGCGACTCGGCCATATGGGTGTGTGTCAGAGTGTAGATAGACGGTTCTGACTCTATCACAAGTATCTGAGCATTGGCATCACTCTCGTTGAACATTGTATATCTTATTAAAAAGCGGGAATCGATCACGGAATCTTATTGTTACGATACAAATTTACAAATACGGCGTCTCGATTCAAAACGTGCAACTTATTTGTAATTAAATTGTAGTTATTTTTTATTAAAATGCACAATTTTGCAAAAAATGTATATATTTTGACACAGATAGCGGGCTGCATACACCTCTCGGCGCAGCAGCCCGCTTATCATAGCTTATTTCAAAATATGTCTGTTATCAGTTGGCCGGTTTGAGCAGCAGACCCTCGCCTGATTTGAGGGTGGCCGGCAGCGTGTCATAGCGTTTTTCGGTCAGCAGGTCAATCCATCCGGCGCGTCCCGGGGTCGGCTCGGTGCCGTCAAACGTGAGCGGTTGCTCGTCGGCGCCGAGGTTGACCAGTGTCAGCAGGTCGCCGCGTCCGTAGACAAGCACGTCGGCCGATGTGGTGGGGTAGGTCACCATCGGTGCGCCCTGCATGCCTGCGCGAAGCGCTCTCTCATTGTGCTTGATGTGGTTGAGGCGACGATAGAAGTCGGCATATTGCAAACCTCTGTTCCATTGGGGAGGAGTGTCTTTTTTGAAGAACTCAAATGCCTTGTTCATCCCCGCTTCTTGGCCGGTGTAGATCAGCGGCATACCGGGGAGGGTGTAGCTGAGGAGCGCCATCGCCTGTGTGAGCTTGCCATAGCGCTCAAATTCGGTGCCTTCCCACGAGTTGAGGTCGTGGTTGGT
>CAZKYR010000053.1:0-9228 GCA_964557035.1 uncultured Bacteroides sp.
GATACGAACGTGTCTATCTCTCGCGCGGACGACGGGTGTGGACATGGGTCAAGTATAGCATCGAGTTTGCTGTCGTGATTTTTTTGATAGGTCTGGCCGTCTACTACTGGTATGCCATGCCTCGCGAACGGCGTCTGTTAGAGGAGAATGCCATGTTGCGTGCCGAGCTCGAGGAGATGGGCCGGCGGTTTGACACAGCCATCTCGGTGATGGATGCGTTGGCCGAGCGCGACAACAACTTCTATCGCGTGATGATGCAGGCCGACCCGATCGACAACCGCTATGCGGGCATGGCGCGGGCCGAGTTGCCGACCGACGACGAGCTTGTGCGCGGCATCGCCAATCGCCTCTCCCAGCTCGAGCGGCAGATTTATGTGCAGAGCAAATCGTTTGACGAGCTCAAGGCCCTCGCCTCATCGCGCAAAGACCGTTTGGCTCACATCCCCTCAATACAGCCCATCTCATCCTCTGACCTCAAACAGATGGCATCGGGCTACGGCCGCCGCACCGACCCTATCTACGGCTCGCAGCGCATACACGAGGGGATGGACTTTGCCTCGGCCATCGGCACACCGGTGTATGCCACCGGCGACGGCGTCGTCACCGAGGCCGACTGGAACAGCTGCTATGGCAAATCGATCGACATCGACCACGGCTATGACTACCTCACCCGTTATGCCCATCTGAGCGAGATACTTGTTCGCCCCGGGCAGCAGGTCAAGCGCGGCGACCTCATAGGCCGCGTCGGCAACACCGGCAAGTCGACCGGACCCCACCTACACTATGAAGTGCGCTACAAGAACGTGGCGCAAAATCCTGTCAACTACTACTTTGACGACCTCACCCCCGAACAGTACGCTGAGATGATACGCGACGCCGACAACGCCGCCCACGTCATGGACTGAGAGCCTCGCGCGACGGCGGGCATGCCCGCTCGACCTCGTCGAGCGAGACATGCGAGCCATAGTGCCGGCAGATCATCGCCAGACATGCCACGCCACACTGCATGGCGTCACGCTGTCTGATGGTCTTGAATCTCATCTGACAGTCTTATATCTCATCTGAGGATGCCTGACTCAACGCTGCCCGGAGACTGAGCCTCATTGTCGCGGTTGATTTTCTTCTTGCCGTACCCGAACGAATATGTGAGCGACACCTCAAAACTGCGGTGAAACATATTTGAGTAATCGGCTGTCCAAACGTTGTAGTTGTCTCGGTCAAGGGTCATTACCTTTCCCTTGTAAGACGACGTGAACGGATTGCGTGCTGTCGCCGAGATGTTGAGATTGCCGTTGCTCCACCCCGCCTGAAGTCCGTAGAACTGAGGAGTCGTGGAGATGTAATTGTAGTCCACAAACTTGCTGCGCGAGGTGTAATAGGCCGACAGGTAGAACTTTGAGAACGAGTAAGTGGCCTGTATGTTGTAAGTCAGCTCGGTGCCGTCATAGCGTGTGAGTGAGCGAATCATCGCCGTGCGTGCATTGAGGTTGGCGCGCAACGACAGTCCGTTGACCGGGTGAACACCCACCGCGATACCATAATTTAGCACGTTTTGATGGCCATTGTTGACTGTAGTAGAAAACATGTATTCACGTCCGTCAACAACCATCGGCTCATACATGGCGGCCAACAGCTTCCACATGTACTGATAGTTGGCGAACGCCGACAGATTGAAAACGTTTGACGGCATCCACATATAGTTGACAACCAACGCATTTTCTCCCGAATTTTTGAGCAACGGATTGCCGCGGGTACCTGCAATCTGGTTCGTGAGCAAATAGTTGTCACCCAGTTCGTTTGCAGGCACGCTCATGTACTGCACAAAATCGGCAATTGTCAGACGATTCTTGTTGTTGATCTGATACATCAGCTGCACGAACGGTCTGACTGACTGCTCGGTGGTGATGATGTCGTTGATATTGCGCCTTATGAAGTTCGCAGTAACCTTCGGGATGAAAGTGAAGCGTCCTAAATTGAAATAGGCTTGAAGGACGACACTGCCCGAGTTGTTGTGATTGAAAACTTCTGCCGGGACCGTCCCGAGATAGTCGAGATTGTGACTGGTATGAAAATAATACCCTTGCAATGACAGTGTGTGTTGTCCGAATCTGCGCGACAAATTAGCCACCAAATCTAAACTCCATGCCTTGTCGCGCGAGTCGTTGATAATTTCGTCATCGCCCCCTTTATAATAACTGTCGCTCTTGTAGTCGGCATAAGAGGCGGACGGTGTGAATATTAGCGAGAATGCTGCCGGGAGCACGAACTGATACTCGCCGTACCACGACAGAGCGATATTGTCGGCAGTGCTTCGGCGGTGGCTCATACCCGACTGATAGAGTGGTGAATCAAACAGCTCAGAGTTGTTGGTCCATGACTCGGGCTTGCCCGAATAGGTTACACCCACGATATTTGACACCACGCGATTTTCGCTCTGATGGACAGCCTTGAGGAAACCGAATGCACCCTGCGAGCGATTGAAACTCTCATCCGTGTTGTTTGTCAACGTCACTTCGCCTGAGGGCATCATGTAATGTCTGACGGCGTTGCTCCCGCTGTGGCGTGTGCGGGAATAATTATATCCGCCCGACGCCTCATAGACCATGCTGCGGTAGCCGAGCTTTGAATATGCACTATAATTGCCGGCGTTGTTGATAAACGATTGATTGCCGAACAGTTTGGTGTAGCCGCCGTATTCATACTTGACCATAATGAAATTGACGACGTGACGTGCCCCCTTGAAACGCGGATCAGACGGATTCTCAAAAGTCTCGACCCTGAGCACATTGGCGCTGCGGATGTTGCGCAAGTCATCATCGGTCGCCGGCAGGTAATCTATGAATGTGGTGACCGCATCACCCGACACTGTGGTGATGGTGTTGTCGATCGGTGACACGTTGAGATCGGCGACCGCCATGTTGCGTATCAGTGCCGCTCCGTCAGCCGAGATGCGTTTGTCGCGTTCGGTCGGCACAAGCACTGTCATGTTGTCGGCCATGTAGATGTTGCGGGCTGTCACCTCGACCTCTTTGAGCGTCTTGGGGAGGATCGAGGGAGGCAAAGTTAATTTGATTTCGGGCTTTGGCTCAGGCACATCGGTGCCACCCAAAAACTGGCCGCCGACCAAATACATGATATAGACTTGTTGGTCGCCAGGCAGACCGATGAACACAAAGGTGCTGTCAGACATGTTGAGTGTCGGCCATGCAATGTTGTTAAACTCGCGGTCGTAGGCGCCTACATCAAGGTCTATGATTTTGGCACCCGTCTCGCTGTTCTCGAGTATTACCACCGTGTCAAAAGCGTATGCCGTGATGCCGCTCAACAAGATGGCAAATATATATAATAATCTTCTCATACGATATATACTATATATACTATGTTTTTGTTATAAATTACAAGACTTGCCACCTTTAATCGACTGGAGGTCAAACTTCTCGATTGGTTCTTCGTTGAAGATTTTGATAAAATAAGCGTTCATGGCTAAGCAATTTTAGATTGTTAGAAATATTGAACAAGACAAACCGACAGGGTTGCCGATTAATCTATGTCGCAAATATAAAAACATTTTTTTAAATATGCAAGTATTTTTTTTAAAAAAATTACATTTTGATTCAAATTCGCCCGATTTTGTTAAAAACTTAATTATTTTTGCAGCAGAGCGGTGTTTTCGCAGAAAAATTGTAATTTTGCATCTCAATAGGCTAACAAATGAGATGTTGATTATAACTTTATGAACAAGAGAGTTATAAAAAAAATAGGACGTATAACCGGATACGCGCTTTTGGGTCTGCTGCTGCTTGTGATACTGCTGATCGGCGCGCTGTATATTCCGGCTGTTCAAGATTTTCTCGTACCCCGTGTGCTCGAAAAGGTCAATCAAGGGTCTGACACCACGTTTGATGTCAAAGAATTGCGCTTAAAATGGCCTCTTGACCTCTCGCTCAAAGGTGTTGCAATGCTCGAGAAAGGGGACACCGCCATGAGTGCCGGCTCGGCACATCTGTCAGTGGCGCTCTGGCCGCTGCTGACCGGCAATGTCAACGTGAGCGATGTGACGCTCGACAAAGTCTACTATCGTCAGGGGACACCCGACTCGACGCTCTATATGCTCGCCCGTGTGCGGACCGCCCGCCTCAACAATGCTACCGTCGGTCTGACAGCCGAGGATATTGATGTCAATGAGCTCAATGTCGACGGTGTGCGCGTCGACCTCACTTTGCTCAACGACACCACCACGACTCCCCCCGACACGGCTCAGATCAACTGGCGCATCCACGCCCGCTGCATCGCGCTGACCGATGTCGAATACCGCATGCAGATGCTGCCGACAATCGACTCGCTCAGAGCATACGTCGCCTCGGCACGCCTGACCGAGGGGAACATCGCCATGGCACACCGCACCATCGACGTAGGTGCGCTCGAGGTTGACAGCGTGGCTGCCACCTATCTGCTCCCCTCTGCCGAGTGGCTGGCCGAGCACCCCGACGACACGGTCACCGTGGCCGCCACCCCACCCTCGACACAACCTTGGACGATACGCGCCAACACTGTCGGGCTGACGCGGTCGCAGGCGCTCTATGCCGTGCGGGGCGCAGTGCCGGTGCCGGGACTCGACATGAACTATCTGCAGGTCAGCGATGTGTCTATCCGCGTCGACTCGTTCTACAACCGCGCCACCGACATCACCGTGCCGCTCAAGGAATTGCACGCGGCCGAGCGCTCGGGCCTGGTGCTCGACGCACACGGCACCTTCGCGATGGACTCGACGATGATGCGGGCAACAGGATTTGACTTCACCACGCTCTACTCACACCTCACGCTCGACGCCGCCATGGGCATGGGCGACCTCACGACCGACCCCGACCTGCCGCTGAGCCTCAGGGCCAACGGTGCTATCGGGCTGCGCGACATCTCCCTGGCGATGCCGACAATCGGCACGATGATTTCGGGCATACCATCCCAAACCGACATCATCACCGACATCGACATTGCCGGCAGCATGCGCGAACTGATAATCAGCCGGGGCGATCTGGCCTTGGGCGACATTGCGTCTATTAAACTCGACGGCTCGATGCGCAATCTCAACGACTCACGCCTGTTGGCCGGCAAAATCACCCTCAACGGCAATCTGCGCGACGGCAATGCCGTCAAAATGAGCCTGCTGCAAGCCAAATCGGGATCAGCAATAAACATTCCGCCGCTACACTTGGCCGGCGTCGTTGAGGTCGCCGACGGCACATACGGCGGCAAACTCACCGCCACCTCTTCGGGTGGCACACTCGCCTTGGACGGCAAATGGAACGGCGACCGTGAGGCGTATGACGCCGATTTGAAGCTCAACAAGTTCCCTGTCAACAGCTTCATGCCCACATTGGGAGTAGGCACCGTGACAGCCGGGCTGTCGGCACACGGGCATGGATATGACCCCTTCAAGGAGTCGACCTACATGAAAGTCAGCGCCGACGTCACCGAAGTGATATACAACCGGCGTCCGCTCACCAACATCACGGCTGACGCCACCCTCACCGGAGGACATGGCAACCTGTCGCTCACATCACAGAACGCGCCGGCAAACATCGCCGTCACCGCCGACGGCAACTTAGCGGGGAGCCGCTATGACTGGAATTACGACTTCGACATCAAGCATCTCGACCTCCAATCGCTCGGCCTGTCCGACACCACCGCCTGGGGCCACCTCGACCTCGCCGGCAACGTGTCGCTAACGCCCGACCTCAAATTTGTCAATGCCAATGCCGACATCTCGGGCCTGACATGGCATCAGGGCGCGTTGAACATCAACGGCGAGAACCTGAAGCTGCTTGTGGACGCGACTGACAGCACCACACGCGCCGACCTCACCAACCGCGACCTGACGCTCAATTTCTATGCCGGCGGCGGCATCGACTCACTGACCCGCAGCCTGTCGGCCACGAGCATCTTGCTCGACAGCATGCGCGTCAACCGACGATTTGACATCGCGAGGTTGCAGCGTGCACTGCCGCCGCTCGACGTCAAATTCAATGCCGGCGACGCAAATCTGCTGACAAACATCCTCAACGACAACAACATACAGTTAGACACGCTGTCATTTAACCTCTCAAACGACTCAACCATCCGCGGCGATGCGCTCGTGCGCAACCTTGCCATCGGCACGACACGGCTCGACAGCATCGACATCGACATGTATCAGCGCCGCAATGCGTTGGTATACAAAATCTTGCTCAACAATCGTCCGGGTACGTTAGACGAGTTTGCACATGTCGTGGCCAACGGCTTTATCTCTGACGACCGTCTGTCAGTGATGTTCAAGCAAGAGAACATCAGCGGCGAGACCGGCTATCGCCTCGGATTCGTGGCCTCGATGAGCGACTCGACAAACCTCAACCTCCACATCGTGCCGGGCAAGCCGACAATCGCTTACTCGCAGTGGCATGTCAACCTTGACAACCACATCACCTACAACCTCAAGAACTCGCACTTCACGGCCAACCTGGCCATGGGCAACAGCGAGAGCCGCATCCACATCTTCACCGCCGACACCGACACCGTGGGACTCGCACGCCAGAGCGACATCAACGTCGACATCGACAACATGAAGTTGCAAGACTGGATCAGCATCAATCCGTTCGCGCCTCCGATCAAAGGCGACCTGTCGGCCAACCTCAAGGTCAACTTTGACAACAATGCCATCAACGGTTCGGGCACAGCTCAGCTTGCAAACTTCTACTACGGCAAGCAGGAGGTGGGCACATTTGACGTCGACCTCGACCTGCACACACTCAAACGCGCCCTGTTTGCCGACGTGTCGTTAGGCGTCAACGGCCGCAAGACCATCATCGCCAGCGGCGCACTCAACGACTCGACGGCTTTGACACCCATGCACATCGACGTGACAGTCGACTCGCTGCCGCTGGGCATCATCAATCCGTTCCTCCCGCCGGCGACAGCCTCGATAAAGGGAGCGCTCAACGGCAAAATGGCAGCCACAGGCCGATTGGTCGACCCGCATCTCAACGGATGGCTGCGATTTGACTCCACGGCTGTCACGGTGACAATGCTCGGCACGCCCTACAAATTCAGCAACACAGAGATACCCGTGACCGAAAACGTGGTGTCGTTCAACAATTTCTCCATCACCGGCACCAATGACAACCCGCTCGTTGTCAACGGCGTGGTGGATGCCACATCATTCGCGTCGCCCAAAATAGACCTGAGCTTCAAGGCCAACGAGTTCGGGTTGGTGAACAACAACAAACGCGCCCGCAACGCACAGGTGTATGGCAAAGCCTTTATAGGCCTCGATGCGACTGTCAGAGGTACACTCTCGTTCCTCAACGTCGATGCTGATCTGGCGCTACGACCCGGCACCAACGTCACATACGTGATGGAATCGGATGTCACACAGCTGACGTCGGTCGGAGAAAGCGACATGGTCAAATTTGTCAACTTTGCCGACACGACAGCCGTCGCAAAAGCCGACAGCCTCACAGCGCCCTCATCGATGATGCGCGTCAATGCGTTGCTCACCATCTCGGACGGCACGACAATCAACGTCGACCTGTCGGCCGACGGCAAGAACAAAGCCTCGATACAAAGCGCCGGCACGTTTGACTTCTCGCTCGACCCGATGGGAGATATGCGCCTGACAGGTCGCCTCAACATCAACAAAGGATTTGTCCGCTACACGCCCCCCTTCATGTCAGAGAAGCTGTTTGACTTCAACGAGGGGAGCTATGTGGCGTTCAACGGCGACATAATGAACCCGATCCTCAACGTGCATGCCGTGGACCGCGTGCGGGCCAACGTGACACAGCAAGGACAAAACTCACGCCTGATATACTTTGACGTGGGTCTGTCGGTGACCGGCACCCTCGAGCAGATGAACGTCGCGTTTGACCTGTCGACCGACGACGACATCACCGTGCAAAACGAGTTGCAGTCAATGTCGGCCGAGCAGCGCGCCAACCAGGCCATGAACCTGCTGCTCTACAACATATACACCGGCAAGGGCACCAGTGCGGATGCAAATCTGTCGGGCAACATGCTCTACTCCTTCCTGGCATCGCAACTCAACAACTGGGCGGCCAACACGATCAAAGGGGTCGACATCTCATTTGGCATCGACCAGTATGACCGCACCATTGACGGATCGACAAACCAGACGACCAGCTACAGCTACAAAGTGAGCAAGTCGCTGTTTGACGACCGGTTCAAGATTGTTGTCGGCGGCAACTACTCGACCGATGCAGACGCTGACGAAAACTTCTCGCAAAACCTCATCAATGACATCTCGTTTGAGTATCTGATCAACAAACAGGGCACGATGTATGTGCGACTGTTCAGACACACCGGATATGAGAGTATCCTCGAAGGCGAAATCACACAGACCGGCGTCGGCTTTGTGTACAAACGCAAAATCAAGCGTCTGGGCGACATGTTCAAGCCGTTCCGCAAGCGTGCGCCTCAGCCTGTCGAACCGCCGGCACAGAACGGCGACAACCCGGCCACAACGTCAGATGCCATAATCCCAAATAACGACGACAACGATGCGAACGCTAAATAAAATACTATTCATGACCCTCTGGGCCGCAGCATTGATGCTCGCCTCGTGCTCGACCACCCGTCGCATACCTGATGGCGAGCTCTTATACACCGGCAACGCGGTGAAAATCACACCCGAACCTGGCGACAAGGCGCCGGCGGCTCTCAGCTCGAGCGTGGGAGACGCTGTTGTTGCCAAGCCCAACAACTCGATATCAGTTTTCGGCACATACTACCGCTACCCCTTCCCGCTGGGACTGTGGGTGTATAACAACTGGTCAAATCCCCCCTCGGGTCTCAAGCACTGGATGTATGAAAAGTTGGTCGAGGAGCCGGTGTTGGTGTCAGACGTGCGTCCCGAGGTGAGAATCAAAATGATCGACGAGATACTCGACAACAACGGATACTTCAGCGGCTCAGCGACATACGACTACAAGCAGGGCAAGAACAAAAAGAAGGCCAAGATTGTCTATAACGTCAATCTCGGGCCCGAATATCGGTTGGGAACGATAGAGTATCCGGCCGACAGCTGCCTGCTCAATCACTATATCGACTCGCTGGCGCGCCGCGACCCGTATCTGCGCACAGGCAGCCGCTATTGCGTAGATTCGCTGCAAATTGCACGGACACGTATCACCAACTCGCTGCGCAACAGGGGTTACTACTTCTTCCGTCCCGAGTTTA
>CAZKYR010000054.1:0-6962 GCA_964557035.1 uncultured Bacteroides sp.
CACTTTAACCGACACTACAGCCGTCAAGCCTTCGCGGAAGTCATCCGAGGCGATGTCGATTTTGACCTTCTCGAGCAGCTTGTTGTCCTCGGCATACTTTTTGAGCGTAGCAGTGAGGCCGCGACGAAATCCGGTCAGGTGTGTGCCACCCTCGATGGTGTTGATGTTGTTGACATACGAGTAGACATTCTCGTTGTAGGTGTTGTTGTAGGTGAGGGCAACCTCGACCGGAATGCCTTGACGCTCGGTGTTGAGGTGGATGACGTCATTGATGAGCGACTCTTTGTTTGAGTCGATATATTGTACAAATTCGCTGAGGCCGTTGGCTGAGTAAAACGTCTCTGACTTGGGATTACCCTGGTCGTCGAGGTGGCGGCGGTCAGTGAGCGTCAGCGTGGTGCCGGCGTTGAGAAATGCAAGGTCGCGAAGGCGGTTGGCCAATGTGTCGTAGTCATACTCGGTGACGGTGAAGATACCGGCATCGGGCTTGAATGTGATTGTGGTGCCCGTGCGGTCGGTCGTACCGACGATGTGTACGTCGGTTGTCGGTTTGCCGATCGAGTACTCCTGGACATAGATGTTGCCGTTGCGGTGAATCTCGGCACGCAGATAGGTCGACAGCGCGTTGACGCACGACACGCCTACGCCGTGGAGACCGCCTGATACTTTATATGAACCTTTGTCAAATTTGCCGCCGGCGTGCAACACTGTGAGCACCACCTCGAGCGCGCTCTTGTGCTCTTTCTCGTGCATGTCCACGGGGATGCCGCGACCGTTGTCGATGACCGTTATTGAGTTGTCCTCGTTGATGATGACATCGATATGTGTGGCATATCCGGCCAATGCCTCGTCGATCGAGTTGTCTACAACCTCATACACCAGGTGGTGCAATCCTTTGAAACTGATGTCGCCGATGTACATCGCCGGACGTTTGCGCACCGCTTCAAGTCCCTCGAGGACCTGAATATTACCGGCGCCATATTCTTCTTTTTTCTCTTCTGACATATTGGTTTTGTGCTTATTGCTTGGTAGTGAATGAATGTGGTGGACTGAGATGCGGACCGTGGGGGAGGTGTCCGGAAATTGTTGTCCCATTTGACTGCAAAGTTAGTAAAAATGCTACGAATTTCCAAATTTTTAACCCCTTTTTTGTCCGTCACACATATATTAAAAATAGCGGCGCGATTTTGTCTGATGCTGTTTAGGTCGGTTGGCAAAAATTTTGTACCTTTGATAAATTTTTTATCAAAAAAACGGATGAAGATACGAGACATTGACCTTGGCGAACGGCCGGTGTTGCTTGCACCGATGGAGGATGTCACCGACAACTCTTTCAGGCTTATTTGCAAGGAGCAGGGCGCTGACATGGTCTACACTGAGTTTGTGTCGGCCGACGCTTTGATACGCAACATCGCTGCCACCACGCGCAAGCTGCAGATCGCGCCATGCGAACGCCCCGCGGCCATTCAGATCTATGGCCGTGAAGTGGGCCCGATGGTTGAGGCGGCACGTATGGTCGCTGACGTCAACCCGGATGTCATCGACATCAATTTCGGTTGTCCGGTCAAGAAAGTTGCAGGCAAAGGTGCCGGTGCCGGTATGCTCCGCGACATCCCGCGCATGCTCGAGATCACACGCGAGGTGGTCAAGGCTGTCAATCTCCCGGTGACTGTCAAGACACGTCTCGGTTGGGATCATGACAGCCGCATCATTGTCGACCTGGCCGAGCAATTGCAAGACTGCGGCATCGAGGCTCTCACCGTCCACGGGCGTACACGTGCCCAAATGTACACAGGTTCGGCCGACTGGGAGATGATAGCGCGCGTGAAGGCCAATCCGAGGCTGCACATCCCCGTCATCGGCAATGGTGACATATGCACTGCCGACGACATCCGTCGGGCGTTTGACACGGGCGTTGACGCCGTCATGGTCGGTCGCGCCTCGATCGGCGCTCCATGGGTGTTTGGCGAGCTCAAGGCTGCCGCTGCCGGCAGACCGTTTACCCCTCTCAGTGTCGCCGAGAAGTTTGCTGTCATCAGGCGCCAGATAGCCGAGAGTATCGACCGCATCGACGAGTATCGGGGCATCCTGCATATACGGCGCCATCTGGCTGCGTCGCCGCTCTTCAAGGGTATTCCTAACTTTCGCGAGACACGCATCGCTATGCTGCGGGCTGATACATACGACAGCCTCAACGACATTCTCAACCGCATCGAATTTGAGATTTTACCCTCGGTCAAGACCTCATGAAGTAAAAGAATCAATATCAGCAATTTAAAACTTCCCTCAAATGATAACAAGCAATTTTTTTAAAAAAGTATTTGCGGTGGTGGCACTCATGATTGCCGCCATCTCGGCAAACACTGTCAGCGCGGCCGACTCAGACGTGATTTTGCGCGCTGCCGCATCCTTTGACACCCTCGTCCTCACCGGCGATGTGACTGTCGAAATCGACTATTCGGACACCTATGCCGGCTATATCGTCTATAAAACTGACAACGCCGACTCTCCGCGCCTCAAATGTCACAACGATGATAATGTGCTTGTGATAGAGGGCACTAAATCGGCATTCTCTGTTGTCAGCCGCGTGCGTGTGGTCTGCGCCACCTCGCTCACCTCCATTATCAACACCGGTTCGGGCCGCGTTATAATCCCGCGCGATAACAAAAACATCAAGTCACTGAGCCTCACCAACACCGGGTCGGGTGACATAGGTCTCCGAAAATTCAAGGGGGATGCGTTGGACATCATCAACACCGGCTCGGGACGTGTAGGTATCAAACAATTGTCTGTCAGCAATCTCAATGTCGTCAACTCAGGATCGGGCGCGGTTTTTGCCCGAGGCAAAGCGAGCGATGCATCATTGGTTGACAGCGGCACGGGTGATATTGTTGTCTTTCGCCTCAAGGCTGCACGTGTAGATGCGGTTGCTTCGGGCCAAGGCTCAATCAAATGTCGTTACAAGGACTCTCTCAAAGCTGCGGCTACTTCATTCGGCGACATCATCTATTATTCAAAAAACGGCAAGCCGGGCAAAAACATCTCGGCTATCGAGAGTCGCGCCGGCAATGGCAAACCGCACATCTACCCATCGGATTTTAAAAAGAAGTAATCGTGAAAAATTTCAGACCTCAAGTCAAACTGCTGTTGTCACTCGCGCTTGCACTCGCGGCCTGTGTGTTTGTCTCGGCTGCTCCGGTCGACAAGGTGTATGCCTACAAGGTCGGTTCGTTTAGCCGGCTCGATCTTGCCGGGCGCATGAATGTCGAGTGTCGTCACAACCCCGATTCGACAGGCTATGTGATCTACAAAACCCATCCGCAGTATAACAAAGTCCTCAAATATAATCTCGAGAACGGCACCCTCAACATCTGGACCGACGTCAGTGAGGCCGGACGCGACTACATGATGGATGTGATTGTCTATGCCGGCGCGCTCGACAAAATCCTCAACGGCACTGACGGCGATGTCGTCATCTCCTCAATCACACTCAACCGTGAGTCGCTGTTGGATGTAGATCACAACAGCAACGGCGTGTTGTTGTTCCGCACCCCCGTGCAGGCACGCAATGTCAGTCTGCGTGTCACAGGCCGCGGATCGTTGCGGTTTAGCCAACCCCTCTCGGCGGGTGATGTCAACTTGATACTCACCTCTCAGGGTGACATGACACTTACCTCGCTCTCGTGCAGCTCATTGGAGTTGCAAAATGTCAAGGGAGGCCGCTTCACGCTCGATTTGTTGCAGACCGGCAATTGCAACATCACCAATGCTCTCACAGGCAGAGTGAAATTTAAAAAGATTGTTTCACAGCAGCTTGCACTTTTCAATCGCGACAAGGGTGCTGTTTCGCTCGGCGAGGTCAAGTCGCAGATGATTAACCTGTCCAATCGTGACACGGGCTATCTGAGCGCTTCGTCGGTCGAGGCCGGTGAGCTTTCTGTTCAGAATGTCGGCAAAGCTACGGTCACCTTAGGGGGTATCGAGGCGTCAGCGATTGATGTCACCAATGATGGCGCAGGTACTGTTGTGCTCGACGGCAAATGTGATGCATTGAGCACACAAGGCAAAGGCAAAGGGAAAATCGAGAGCTCAAATCTGAGTGTTAACAATCAATGATGTCAGGCAAATGAACCAAAAACTGATTCGCAATATTATTTTAATCGCCGGTTGGGTGCTTGCAGTGGTTGCAGGCCGTGCGTCTGACGTCAAATCGTGCTACACTCTCGACGTCCACGATTTCACTCAGCTCAAGGTCGACAACAGCATCAATGTCGACTATATTTGCAACCCTGACTCGGCCGGCATGGCTACCTTCGACACCACCGATGCTCTGGCGTCGCTGCTCATCTTTGCCAACAACGACAAAGGTGTGTTGACCATCGAGCTCAATACCGACGGTTACAAGTATCATGATTTGCCCACCGTGCGCGTTTATTCGTCGTTCCTCAACAAGATTGAAAACTCGGGCGACTCGCTTGTGCGTGTGTTGTCGGTGGCTCCCTGTCCCGAATTCAGCGCGACGCTCATAGGCAACGGGCGTCTTTCTATCCACGACATCAGAGCCACAACCGTCAATGGGGTCATCCGCACCGGACGGGGCACGCTTGTCATCAATGGTGAGTGTACAAAAGCCAATCTGCGCAACACCGGCACCGGCAGCATCCAGGCTGACGGGCTCAAAGCTCACAAGGTGCTGTGCAAGCTTGTCGGCACCGGTCCTATCGGTTGCTCGGTCGCAGACGAGTTGACCATTCAAGGAATGGGCTCGGGCAAGGTCTACTATCGTGCCACAAACGGTGTTGATAACTTTTTGATAAAAAATCGTGCTATCGGCGTCAAGGCGATAGACATCGACGGGGATGTCGCAGAGTGAAAAATCTCTAAAAACTCGCACTGCGGGCGCATTGGGATGGAATCTGGCTGACAAGATTGCCGCCCAGGTCCTTTATGCCGTCACGGGTGTGATTTTGGCGCGCGAACTTTCGCCGGCCGATTTTGGACTTGCCGGGGCGATAATGGTCTTTCAGGCTTTTGCCAACATGTTTGTTGACAGCGGCTTCTCCTCGGCTCTGATACAGCGCAAGAGCCCGACGCAGCTCGATTATTCGAGCGTATTGTGGTTCAATGTGCTGATAGCTTGTGGCCTGTATGGGATTTTGTTTTTTGCTGCGCCGCTGATTTCCGACATTTTTGGAAGTGATCCGCGGCTTGTGCCGATGAGTCGTGTCATGTTTGTAGCCATCATACTCAATTCGGCCTCTATCGTGCAGTCAAATCGTCTCACCAAACAGATGAATGTCAGGCCGCTGACGATTGCCAACGCCTTGGCACTCGCATCTGGTGGCGCTGTGGGCATCTGGCTTGCCGTTGCCGGCATGGGTGCATGGGCGATCGTATGGCAGACAGTCGCGACAAACGGCATAAGGTGTATCGGCGTCTGGATAGCGGCGCGTTGGATGCCGTTACTTGCCATGTCTTGGCGTGCGTTGCGCTCTTTCATGGCTGTAGGGTGGGGTGTATTGACAACTTCGTTTCTTAATACGCTCTTTTACAACATTTATAGTCTTGTTGTCGGTAATATGGCCGGTCTCAAGCCCCTCGGCTTCTACACTCAGGGTGACCGCTGGTCAAAAATGGGTGTGATGTCGCTCTCGCAGGTCATCATCTCAACATTCTTGCCTACACTCTCAGAGGTGCAGGACGATTCTGACCGCTTCAAAAGTATATCGGCCCGCATGTGTCGGTTGACATCCTATCTGGCCTGTCCGGCCATGATTTTTTTGATACTGATGGCACCGGCGATTTTCCACATACTGTTCGGTCCAAAATGGGATGCCGCGATTATTCTATTTCAGCTGTTGTGTCTGCGCGGCATTTTTACGATTATTACACTGCAATACAACAATATAGCATTGTCGTTGGGACGCCCACGCATGATTGTGTGGATGGAGGTGTTGCGCGACAGTGTCGCGTTGGTTGCGTTGGTAGCGACGCTCGGTTACATTCCGCTCTCGCGCCCTGATGACATTGTATATGGCTTGCGTGTAATGATTTATGGGCAGATTATCGCTGCTATTGTCACGTGGTTCGCTACCTTGGTGATGATAGCACGCATGACGAGCCGCAATGTCATGTCGATGTTGGCTGACATTGCGCCCTATCTCGCCGGAGCTGTGATTGCGGCCACGTTCGGGTGGTTAGCCGCATTGGCATCTGTCAATCCGTGGTGCATCTTTGCACTGCAACTGACAGTCTGTTTTGCCGTTTATTTTCTCATCAATTTTGTAGCCGGTTCGGTCATACAGCGCGAGGCGATAGCCTATGTCAGAAAAACGCTCAGAGCCTGATTGGCTCATCCTCGGCGAACGAGTCGGGCGATGCTGTTCCGATAACCCTGTCCCACAGCATGGGTGACACCCCTCCGCCGGGGCGTTTGACGGTGATGTTTTCCTCAGTGAAAATCTCACCTTTGGCTATTGCACGGCGAGCCACGATGCTTTTGCGCGCCACCACTATGTTGGGTTGCTCTGACGGCGACACCATTTTGTCGGCTGACCCTAACGCCTCCTCGGTGTGTCTGATGGCTTGCACCATCTCACGGAGCTCAACCGGCGTGAGAGATGCTTTGTGATCGGGACCGGGGAGCATCCGGTCGAGGGTAAAATGCTTCTCGATGACCATTGCGCCTAAGGCGACGGCGGCTATCGGCACCTCGATGCCTGGGGTGTGGTCACTGTATCCCACGCCTGCCGTGCCGAGCGTTGCCAGCGCTGCCATGGCGCGCAGGTTGACATCGCCGTATGGGGTGGGGTATTGCGTGTTGCAGTGTAGCAAAATGACTGACGTGCGTGGCGTCCCTGATGCATCAAGTACGCGCAATGCCTCCTCTATTTCGTCGAGCGTCGACATGCCGGTCGACATGATGACTCTCCCCTTGAGCGCACCGATCTTGCGCAGATAGG
>CAZKYR010000054.1:6972-8909 GCA_964557035.1 uncultured Bacteroides sp.
CGCCCGACGGTATCTTCCAATAATCCTGACCGAGCGGAGCCAGTGTGTCGATTGACACCAAGTCAAACGGCGTGCTCATGAAGCCGATGCCGAGCCGCTGACACTCTGCCGCAAGTGTCTTGTAGGCTGACAGCGGCAAGTGTATGCGACGGCACATGTCGAGTTGTGATTCGTCTGCACCTGTCGTCTCCTTCTGATACTCGGCTTTGGGTGCGTATGTCGAGATGACTAATTCGGGTACGGCTGTCTGAAACTTCACGTAGTCGGCGCCACATTCACGGGCCACCTTTATCATTTCCATGGCGCGTGCCATGTCGCCGTTGTGGTTCACTCCGGCCTCCGCTATGATGATTGTCTTATTCATAGAACACTACCTCTTGCTGATAACGTGTGATGAGTGTGCCGGTGCGCGGATTGTCACATGCGGGGACGTCCAGTTTGAAATATTCGGCCAGTATCATGGCCGGTATGTCTGCCCCGGCATGTATTGCACACACCGCTCCCCCACCGAGACGGGGGTTTATTTCCATCAGTTTCACCTGTTTGTCCTCCCCCTCGATAAATTGCAGTGTCACGGCACCCGTCAAATTCAGGCGGGAGAGTACTTGACGCGACAGATTGACAATTTCCTCATTGTCGACGGTGACGGTGCGCGTCACTTCGCCGCCCGACACCTCGAGACGTCTGCGCACTACCGAGCACTTGATGTCGCCGGCGCATGTGACATAGCAGTCAACGGTGTATTCTTTCGCGTTGGTGATATATTGTTGCAGGTGATAATCTCCTCCGTTTTTGAGCGCCAGAAGGTCGTCGAGTTTCTCAATGAGTTTTATGCCGCGCGATGCCGACCCGCGGCGGGGTTTGGCTATGAGCGGAAATTTTGGCATGAACGGGTCAAACCTGCCCGGGATCGGGATGCCGGCCTGAACAAACAGTTTCTCAGCTTCTAATTTGTCATCAAATGATGTGGCGTTTGGCGATGTCGGGCTCCAGGCGTCGAGTTTTCCCGATGCGCACACGGCGAGTGCTCCGTCGACAAACGGCAACACTATGTCAATCTCTTTGCTTGCAATCAACGTGTTGAGCGACTCGACCAATTTCTCATCGTCCCAGCGGACTCCGGCGATGACCTCTGCGATGCATGCTATCGGCACGTGACGGTCGAGCTCGTAGCTGTAAAGGTTGGCGGTGAGACCTAATCGGCGTGCCGCTTCAATAAACATGCGTCCTATCGACACGCGCTTTGCGCCGCCGAGCATCAGTATGTTGACTCGATCAAACATTGTAGATGTCGGCATGATAGCGGTCAAGATTACCGGGGATGGTGAACCACTCAATTGTTTTTTTCAGTCCTTCTTCGAGCGACACACGCGGGCGCCAGTCGGTCAGCGACGTGATCAGTGTGTTGTCGCCGCACAGTCGTCTCACTTCGCTGTCTGCCGGGCGCAAGCGTTGGGGATCGGTCTCGACGGTGATGTCGGCGCCCATCAGCTTGGCGATTGTGTCGAGGGTGAATCGCATCGACACGTCACGGCCTGTGCAGATGTTGATGTCGCGACCCTCGATGCCCGGAGTGCTACCTAAAGCGATGAAGCCCCGACAGGTGTCCGTTACGAAGTTGAAGTCGCGTGTGGGGGACAGATCACCGACTTTGAGTACGCACATACCCGAAGCTATTTGTGTGATGACAGTCGGGATGAACGCCCGCGCACTCTGACGCGGACCATAGGTGTTAAACGGCCTTGCAATCACCACCGGCAGCCCGAACGAGAGTTTGTAGCTGAGGGCGATCGCGTCAGCTCCGATTTTTGTTGCGGAGTAGGGGGACTGGGGCTGGCGGGGGTGGGTCTCTGAGATAGGTACTTGCAGGGCGGTGCCATAGACCTCTGAGGTTGATGTGACCACCACGCGTCCTACACCTGCTTCAAGCGCGCCCT
>CAZKYR010000055.1:0-8879 GCA_964557035.1 uncultured Bacteroides sp.
GAACATGTCGCTGTGGTCGATGGTGTCACCTACATCAACGACTCAAAGGCAACCAATGTCAACTCGTGCTGGTATGCGCTCGAGAGCATGGGCAGAGAACGCAACACCATCCTCATCCTCGGCGGTAAGGACAAGGGCAATGACTATGACGAGATTGCCCCGCTCGTTGACAAAAAAGTCAAGGCCATCGTCTGCATGGGCAAGGACAACGCCAAGCTGCTCGACTATTTTGGCAACCGCGTGCCTGTGATCCGCGACACACACAGCATCACAGAGGCTGTCGAGGCGTGCCGCGCGTTGGCGACCGAGGGAGACACCGTGCTACTGTCGCCGTGCTGCGCCAGCTTTGACCTTTTCAAGTCTTACGAGGACCGCGGACGACAGTTCAAAGATATTGTAAAATCACTCTCAAAATCAGTATAAATGGATATTGAACCCCTCTCTCAATCATTTACCGCCGAAGTCGATGAGATGGTGCGTCGTGCCGGGCAAGACAAAGCTGCCGAGGCCGACCAATCCAAATCGCAAGAAAAAAATCAGGAGGGAAAAACTGACGACAAAAGTGTCGCCCGCACCCCCGTGCAGCCCTGGGACAAGTACATCTGGGGCATCTATCTGACACTTCTGATTGTGTCGGTGGTGGAACTTTACGGTGCATCGTCGCGCGAAGTACATGCCGACAACATCTTTGGACCGATCATGGAGCATGGCAAGATGCTGTTTCTCGGACTGATAGCCTGCTATGTCGTGGCCCGCACCCCCTACAAATGGTTCATCACACTCACTCCGGTGTTTGCAGTGTGCAGCGTTTTGGCGGGTATCTACGCCCTGGTGGCCGGTGAAGTGCTCAACGGCGCCGCACGCAGTTTCAGGCTCTGCGGCATACCGATACAGCCGGCCGAAATGCTCAAGCTGTCAGCCGTACTGGTGATCGCACTGGTATGCTCTAAATATCAGCTCAAGCGTGGCGGCGTCTCAACCAAAGGTGTCGTGATATGCGCAGTGACGGTGTTGATTTTCAGCGGACTCCTTGTCACCCAGGGTCTCACCAACACCATCCTGCTGATGACAATCTCCATCGCCATGCTCGTGATGGGCAACGTCAAAATCAAGAAACTGTTGGTGGTGCTGTTAGTCTACGGCATGTTGGGCGGCTGCTACATCGGGTATAAGATCATGAACGAGAAAGAGCGCGTCGAGCAGGCCGTAGATGAGAATATCAACGATGGCAAGAAAATTGACCGCACGGGCCTGTGGATGGCGCGCGTGAGCCGCTGGGGCGACAATGAGAAGCCGCTTTACGAGCAGGAGATGACGCGCGAGAATCAGCAAGAGATGATAGCCTACATGGCTCAGGCCAACGGAGGTGTCACCGGCCGTTTGCCGGGCAACTCGCGCGAGGCTTCACGTCTGCCGTTGGCGTTCAGCGACTTCATCTTCTCGATTATCATAGAGGATTGGGGATTCATCGGAGGTTTTGTATTGCTGCTGATATACCTGTCGTTGTTGGGACGTGCGGCTGCCATTGCCACTTCACGTTCACGCATCTACCCTGCTCTATTGGTGCTCGGTATGGCAGTGATGGTGTCATTCCAGGCCCTGTTCCACATGGCCATCGTCACAGGCGTATTCCCCGTGTCGGGCCAACCTCTGCCGCTTATCTCAAAGGGTGGCACCTCGATTCTGATAACCTCGGTCGCTTTTGGCATCATGCTGAGCGTCAGCAAATATTCGGCCCGCAACGACCAGCGCCGCAACGACATCAAACAGGAGATCTCCGAGCTCCCCGGCGACCTCACGGCCGAGAACCCTACTCAACTAAAATAAAAAACCTTTCCCTAACTGCAAGATATGAATGTTCTGATAAGCGGAGGCGGCACCGGCGGACACATTTTCCCGGCCCTCTCGATTGCAAACGCCATAAGACGCCGCGACCCGGCGGCCAAAATCCTGTTCGTAGGCGCCGAGGGGCGCATGGAGATGGAGCGTGTGCCCGAGGCGGGATATGAAATAGTAGGGCTGCCTGTGGCCGGATTTGACCGCAAGCGCCTGTGGCGCAACTTCAAGGTGCTATACAAGCTCTTCAAGAGCATGCGAAAGGCACGCAAAGTCATCAGCGATTTTAAGCCAGATGTAGCTGTTGGCGTCGGAGGTTACGCCTCAGGACCGACGCTCAAGGAGGCCCAGAAGAAAGGGATACCGACGCTGATACAGGAGCAAAACTCTTACCCCGGCGTCACCAACAAAATGCTTGCACCGCGGGCAAAAGCGATTTGTGTGGCATACGAAGGTCTCGAGCGATTTTTCCCGGCCGACCGCATACATCTCACAGGCAACCCGGTCCGTTCGGCCATCTCTGAGTGCAAGCTCACGCGTGAGGAGGCAAAGCGTCAGCTCGGATTTGACCCCGCTCGCCCGCTGGTTGTCGTCGTCGGGGGCTCGTTAGGCGCGCGTACAATCAACGACAGCGTCGGCGAAGCGCTCGACCGACTCACAGCCAACGGCACGCAACTCCTGTGGCAGACAGGCAAATATTATGCCGACCGGTGTGCCGCCATCGCCGACGGACACAAAGATGTGAAAGCAACCCCCTTTGTGAGCGACATGGCCGCGGCTTATCGCGCGGCAGATCTTGTGGTGGCTCGCGCAGGCGCCGGCACCATTTCAGAATTGCAGATTATGGGTGTCCCGGCCATCCTTGTCCCATCCCCTAACGTCGCCGAAGACCACCAGCGGCACAACGCCGAGGCTCTGGCCAACCGTGATGCAGCCGTGATGATACTCGACGCTGATGCCCGCGAAAAACTCGCCTCAACAGTGGCCGATCTGATGGCCGACCCCGAACGTCGCGAGAAACTCGGCAAAAATGCAGCCGCGATGGCTCTCAAAGGGTCAGACGACCGCATAGTCGATTACCTGCTTGAAATCACCAAGAAATGAACCGCGAATTTAAAAATGTATATTTTGTCGGCGCAGGGGGCATCGGCATGGCCGCTCTCGAACGCTACTACCTGTCACGCGGCCTCAACGTGGCCGGATATGACCGCACGCTCACCCCGCTGACCGACGAACTCTCATCAGAGGGGGTCGCCATCACCACCGACGACTCGGTCGAGGCGATTGACATGCGATTCCGCAATCCCGACGACACCCTGGTGATATACACTCCGGCCATACCGTCTGACCATCCCCAACTGCGCTATTTCATCGACAACGGGTTTGAGGTCATCAAACGCGCACGCGCTCTGGGACTCATCACACGCGACAGTCTGGGCATCTGCTTTGCCGGCACGCATGGCAAAACCACCACATCGTCAATGGCGGCCCATCTGCTCAACTGCACCCCGGGGGTCGGATGCAACGCATTTTTAGGCGGCATACTGCGCAATTACAACAGCAATTTGCTCCTGAGTCCCGACTCCCCCTACACCGTCATCGAGGCCGACGAGTATGACCGTTCGTTCCATCAGCTCACCCCCTACATCGCCGTCATCACCTCGACCGACCCCGACCACCTCGACATCTACGGCACCGAGGAAGCCTATCTCGAAAGCTTCAGCCACTTCACATCGCTGATCAGACCCGACGGTCATCTGTTGGTACACTCTGGCCTCAAGCTCAAACCGCGCGTCAAACCGGGCGTAACAGTCAACACATACTCCGCCGACGACCCGCAGGCCGACTACCACGCCGCAAACATACGCCGTGGCGACGGCACCATCACCTATGACCTTGTCACCCCGCACGGCGTCATCACCGACATCAGCCTCGGCGTGCCGGTCGACATCAACATCGACAACAGCATAGCGGCCCTGGCGGCTTGTGATCTCGCGGGACACCTCGATGCCGATGCAGCGCGCCGTGCGATGGCCTCATTCATGGGCCCCAAACGCCGATTTGAATTCTATCTGCGCGAGGCCAACCGTGCACTCATCGATGACTACGCACACCATCCCGACGAGCTGCGCGCCTCGATCAGGTCGGTCAAGGCCCTCTATCCGTCACAGCAGCTGACTGTGGTCTTTCAGCCCCACCTCTACACCCGCACCCGCGATTTTGCCGACGGCTTTGCCGAGGCTCTCTCAGAGGCCGACGAGGTGATATTGCTCGACATCTACCCCGCGCGCGAAGAACCGATTGCGGGCGTCACATCACAAATCATTCTCGACAAGCTCACATGCCCAAAAAAATCGCTGATTAACAAAAATAAATTGGTGGAGACGATAAAAAATCGTAACTTTGAAATCTTATTGACAGCAGGCGCCGGCGACATCGCCGACTATCCCGCCAAAATCTTTGAGTCACTCAGATAATCAAACTCGCCGATGAGCCGCAAGAACCTGATATACTTTGCGTTGACGCTTGTTTTAGGCGCCTATTGCATCATGTCTCTCACATTGAGCAATCAGGCGGCCGGCTCAACACTGTGTGTCAACCCGGTCATCACCCTCGAAGACACCGCCACAAGCGGATTTATCACCGAGGCTCAGGTGCGCGGCATGCTTGCACGCGAGGGGGTCAAAATCGACTCGGTCACCTGGCGCAACATCAACACCCTCGACATCGAACGCCTTTTGGACCGGCAAACCAACATCGAGACGGCACGTTGCTACCGCTCATCTGACGACCGCCTGCACATCGAGGTGCGCCCGATGGTGCCGGTGATGCGCGTGTTTGACAACAAATCGGTCGGCTACTATGTCAACCGCAGCGGCAAACGCCTTGAGGCCGGCGCCCGCTACCATGTGGATGTGCCCGTAGTCATCGGCCGTTTTGACTCAAGCCATCCTGTCACCGACCTGCTCCCCCTCACCGACTACATCGCGTCTGACAGCACCCTGAGCACCCTCATCTCGGCCATCGTCATCGACCGGACCACACGCGACATCATGCTCGTGCCCATCATCAGGGGACAGGTCATCAACTTTGGCGACACAACATTGATCGCCAACAAATTTGCACGCCTCAAGACGATGTACAAAGAGGTCCTCCCCGTCAAAGGGTGGGAATTTTACGACACCTTGTCGGTCAAATTTGCCGGACAGGTGGTGGCCACCCGACGCGCCAAGCGACTCCCCACCCCGTCAATCAGATTTGACCAGCCGGGCGACTCGATTGACGAACCCGACATCAACATCATGACGACCGACGTCATCGAACCAACCTGATAATCTCGACTTAACTCCTAAAAAACCCTATGGAACAACAGCAAAGATATATAGTAGCTATCGAAACCGGCAGCTCGGTCATCAAAGGTGCCCTCGGCATCGTCGACCGCAACGGCATCCTGTCGGTCGTTGCTATCGAAGAAGAACGGCTCACCGATTGCGTCAGATATGGCATCGTGCAAAACGGCGAGGTCGTTGGCACTCACATACAACGCATCATCCATCGCCTCGAACGCAACCCGGCCCTCAACGGTGCGCAAATCACAGGCTGCTACACATCGCTCGGCGGACGAGGGGTCATCTCTACCTCGCGCGAATTTGTACGCGACTTTGCATCTGAGGCCGAAGTCACTCCCGAGATAATCAACCGCCTCTATGAAGATGCCCGCGCAACTCACATCCCCGACCGCGAGATCATCGACGTCATCCCGGCCGGGTTCACTGTCGACAACCTCAATGTCTCCAATCCCGTCGGCACATTCGGACGCACCATCCGCGCCAACTTCACCCTCCTGACCGCACGCAGCGTCATCAAACGCAACTTGCAGCGCGTCATCGAGGACAAAGTCGGTCTCAAAATCGTCGGCACCGTGGCCCGCATCGCAGCCGAGGGTGACCTCGTACTCACCCCCGACGAACGTCGCCTCGGGTGCATGCTCGTCGACTTTGGCGCCGAGACAACAACAGTGGCATTCTACAAAAACGACGCCCTGCAATATGCCGTCACCCTCCCGTTAGGCTCGCGCAACATCACACGCGACATCACGGCACTCAACATCACCGAGCAACGGGCCGAGGAGCTCAAGATCTCAGTGGCCAACGCATACGCCACCTCCGCCGGCACGTCATCGGGCTTTGACGGCATCGACTACACCGAAATCAACAACTACGTCGGCGCCCGCGCAGGCGAAATCATCTCAAACATCATCGAGCAGGCACGGTTTGCCGGCTTCAAGACCGACCACCCCTACGATGTCGTCATCATCGGCCGGGGCGCGAAACTCAAAGGCTTCATCGAACTGTTGGCCAAAAACTCAAAGTCAAACGTGCGCTGCGGATCGGCCACACCCGCAATACGCGTCACCTCTGCATCAGCCCAGCCGATGGACTCGGTCGACGTCATCGCCACCCTGGCTGCCGCCGCGCGTATGCCCATGACATACCCTTGCGTGGAACTGCCCAAACCCACCGAGCCCGAGCCTGAGTTTGACGTCACCGACACATACGTCGACACCCCCGACCTCGATGACTACGTTCCGCAGGAACCCCGACGCAAGAAAAAAGGATTGTTCGGCAGCATCAAAGACTTCTTTGGAAGTAGCAACGATGACGACGAGATATTGATCGAGGAGGACGAAGACGACCTGCTCAAACGCGAGGAGGAGCGCAAAGCCCGCGAACAGGCGATGATGCGCGAACGTCGCCGTCGCGAGCAAGAACGCCGCGAAGCCGAGGAGCGTAAAGCACGTCAGGCCGAAGAACGCCGTCGCAGACGCGAAGCTGAGGACGAACGCGACGCCGACGAAGAGAGCAACTCAATCTCGGCTATCAAAAACCGCATTTTCAACATCATCAGCGACCCCGAAAAAAACATTCTCGGCGACAACGACAAAGTCAACGACTGAACACACATACACCTTCCATTGACACATAAACTCTGACCACCAAATGACTATCGAAGATATACAGAACGACAACAAGTTCAACGACGGCAAACACGAAGAGATCATCATTAAAGTTGTCGGCGTGGGCGGCGGCGGCAACAATGCCATCACACACATGTTCAAGCAAAACATCAAAGATGTCACATTCGCCATCATCAACACCGACCGTCAGGCCCTCAACTCGTCGCCCGTCCACACCCGACTGATGATTGGTCCGACAGTCACCAAAGGCCTGGGCGCCGGCAACATCCCCGACCGCGCCCGCGCCGCAGCCGAGGAGAGCGAGGAGGACATCAAAGACCTCCTGAGCGACGACACCCAGATGGTGTTCATCACAGCCGGCATGGGCGGCGGAACCGGCACCGGAGCCGCACCCGTGGTGGCCCGCATCGCCAAAGAGATGGGTATCCTCACAATCGGCATCGTCACCATACCGTTCCTTTTTGAAGGCCGCAAAAAAATTCTCAAAGCCCTCGAAGGCGCCCAGGAAATGGCAAAAAATGTCGATGCATTGCTCGTCATCAACAACGAAAGCCTCACCGAGATATATCCCGAAGTCAACCTCGACAACGGCTTTGCACTCGCCGACGACACCCTCACCGTTGCAGCCCGCTCGATTGCCGAACTCATCACAACTCCCGGCCGCATCAATGTCGACTTCAATGACGTCGACACCACTCTGCGCAACGGTGGCGCAGCCATCATCTCGACCGGATATGGCGAAGGCCCCAACCGCGTCAGCCAGGCCATCGAGGACGCCCTCAACTCGCCGTTGCTCAAAAATCGCAACATACTCTCATCCAAGCGCCTGCTGTTCAACCTCTACTACAGCCGCGATGCAGGCGAGCCGTTCGTCATGTCAGAGGCATCAGAGCTCACCAACTTCATTTCATCAATCGACACCGGCGAAGTGGATGTCATCTGGGGTCTCAAATATGACGAGAGCCTCGAGAACCGCGTCAAAATCACAATCCTCGCCGCCGGATTTGACGACATCGATGAAGCAGCCATCACAGGCCGCAAACCGGCGGCCCCGGCAGCCGCCGCCAACCCCAAAGTCGAGATCAATCCTCGTCACGCTGCCACCGTGTCGGCCACTCCCGACGCCCGTCAAAAAGATGACCACCTGCAGCGCATCATGAGTGAGCAATATGGCTCGGACAAGCTCGAAAACCTCCAACGGCAAAAAGAGCGTCAGACTCACATCATCCTCAGCCCTGACCAAATCGATGACGACGCCATCGTCGAGGCCCTCGAGCGTATGCCCGCTTATAACCGCGATAAAAAAATCACCACCGAGATCAACCGAGGAGCTGCATCACCTGCCGCCGGACGCCCGGCCGAAAGCACCCGTCCCTCGACAGGCACCGGCTCATCAACGGCGACCCTCGACTTCATGATGGACGAGTGACACACATTATATATTATAAGCCTTTAAAAATATAATATATATTATAAGCCTTTAAAAATATAATATAAGCCTTTAAAACTTATAATATTTATAAGTCACCTCAGATAATCGCGCGAGATTCATCGCGCGATTATTTTTGCGAATTTAGGGGGCATAATTTGTCTATCTCACAATTAATCACTACCTTTGCAGGCCGAATGTAAAAACTCGGACAGGGAAACGTGTGTCACGACGGCTATTGGCCTGGCCGCAGACACAACGGCCCAACTATGTTATTAATTTATTAATCAATCAATTAAAAGTGGATACTTTAAGCTACAAGACCCAATTTCCCAATGCACAGAGCGTCCAAAAAGAATGGGTAGTCATCGATGCTACCGACCAGATTCTTGGCCGTCTTTGCTCTAAGGTCGCTAAAATCCTGCGCGGCAAGTACAAACCTTGCTACACTCCCTTTGTTGAGTGCGGCGACAATGTCATCATCATCAACGCCGACAAAGTCAAACTGACAGGCAAAAAGTGGACCGACCGCATTTATCTCAACTACACCGGCTATCCCGGTGGCCAGCGTGAGACCACACCCGAGGTTCTCCTCAAAAAATCGTTTAACAAGCACCTCAAACCCGGCTACAACCC
>CAZKYR010000056.1:0-8853 GCA_964557035.1 uncultured Bacteroides sp.
GAACGCATCAGATGCCATTCAGCCGCGAGATTTACATCGAGCGCGAGGACTTCATGGAGAACCCGCCCAAGAAGTATTTTCGCATGACGCCCGGCGGTGAGGTGCGTCTCAAGGGCGCTTATATTGTCAAATGTGAGGATGTTGTCAAGGACGCAGACGGCAACATCGTCAAGATACATTGCACTTACGACCCCGAGTCGCGCAGCGGCATGCCTGGCGCATCGCGCAAAGTCAAAGGAACATTGCATTGGGTGTCGGCCAAACATGCCGTCGATGCCACAGCGCGCATATATGACCGATTGTTTGCCGTTGAAGATCCGTCGGCCGAGCCCGACCGCGACTTCCGCGAGATGCTCAACCCCGACTCGCTCAAGGTAGTCGAGGGTATCAAGATCGAGCCATATCTTGCCGAGCATGCGACAGAGCCGGGACAGAATTTCCAATTTCAGCGTATCGGTTATTTCACGCCTGACTATGATTCAAAGCCGGGTGCACTGGTATTCAACCGCACCATCGCCCTCAAGGACAGCTGGGAGAAAGAACAGAAGAAATAACCCTGCTCTAAGCATATAGAAATATAAACGCACGTTATATAACCACAATGAGGGCGTGTCAAAACAGCAAATTTTGACGCGCCCTCCTATAAAGTATTAAGGAATGGACAACACAGACGCAATTGAGAATCTCTATCAACAGTTTCGTGACTCGCTGTCAAAGCGAGGCGAGATGTATTTTGAGGCGGATGATCTGATTGATATTTTTGATTACGCCAATGAGTCGGGCGACACATACATTTGCCGCGCCGTGTTGTCGATAGGCGAACGGCTCTATCCGGACAGTGATGAGCTGCTTGTCAGACAAGGCTTGCTTTATGCCGGTGATGTCTACAACGAGCGCGAGAGTCTGCACCGGTTCATTCAGGATCATGCCGACCGCACGGGCACGATGTGGGACATCTTGTCACTATATCTTATTCCGAAGGATGATGCGGATGCGATTGACAATGCGTTTGAGGAGTTTGTGAGCACTCACAAACTTGATGAGGATGAGGAATCGGTGCAATTTTTCAATGCGGTGATGTATCACAACCGCATAGACTGGCTGACGGAAAACATAGACCGGATACGCAAGATCTGTCAATATGAATACACGTTGCTGTATGATGTCGCACAGATTTCGCGCGAAAACGGCCATTATGGGCTGGCGATACAATTGCTCGATGAAATGACCGATGCGGAGCCGTTCAGCATCGACCTGTGGCTGCTGCTTGCCAAATCATATGACGACGCCGGCCGACATGATGATGCCGCGACGGCTCTCGATTACGCCCGTGCGCTCGACAGTGAGAATATGATGCTGCGGATGTATGAGTGTGAGAGAATTATCAACTATAATCTGGCACCGGTGACTCAGCAAATTGAAATGTTGGAGCGTCTGCGTGATTATGTGCCCGAGAAGTCGTTTATAAATGCGATGCTGGTCCAATTGTATAAGCAAACCGGCAATACAGAGGCAGCCCTCAAGCTCAATCTGCCGACGTTTGAGCAATCTCCGGGCTCTATGTCGCTGTTGGCTGAGATGATGTCGATTGACCCTGACAATGCTGACAAATACATGGAGATGTTCGAGAAGGCATACGCCTCGGAGCAGGGAGAGGCGATGTCTGACGATGTGTTTGGCGAGGAGGCTGCTGAGGGTGTTACGCTTCCCCTGCAGGGAGTGATGGTGAAATGTGCCGGGACGAACCCCGAGTTGTCTTACAAGATAATCAGGATGTTGTTGCGCATCGGCATGAGCGAGGATGCCGAACGCAGTTTCATGATGGCACTGCATCTGAGCGGCAGAAACGAAGAGGCATACAACATGATAAACGAGATGTTTAAAGATCGTGTGCTCAGACCTGACAAAGTGCTGGCACTATCTCCGTTGATCGGTGCTGTCATGTTGTCGAGCGGTCATCATGAGGAGGCCGGTGAATGGGCCGCAGCCATGGCTGAGAATATCCGAAAAGATGAGGCGCAGAGCTACATGGATGCCATGCTCACGCGCGGCGTCTTGTATGCGCTTTTCAATATAAAGTCTTTTGCCGACCGGTGGGACGAACTGTCAGATGAGCAAAAGGCAAATCCCCTCAATCTGATACTCGATGAGGCGTTTAGAGAGTGATGACTTTATATTGGGAACAAACTCAGAGAGACTTTAGCGACAATCAGATGTAGGGATTGTAGATGCGCTCAGTGCCCAGGGTCGTGGCCGGACCATGTCCGGGGTAAACAGTAGTTTCGTCGGGTAGAGTCATGAGTTTGTTTTGAATGTTGCACACCAGGTCGGCATGGTTGCCCCCCGGCAAGTCGGTGCGTCCGATGCTGCCCCTGAAAAGTGAGTCGCCTGTGATGACAAATTTGCCTGAAGGTGAGTAAAGGGCTATGCCCCCGAGCGAGTGACCCGGCAGTGTGATGACAGTCAGCTCATATTTGCCGATTAATATTTTGTCGCCGTCTTCGAGATAATGGTCAATCTCCACAACCTCGGCCGTCATGGGGATGCGATAGAATTTGACATACTCGGGGAGTTCGCGACCCATCTTCTCGTCTCCTTTGGCAGCGTGAAGCTTGACATCGAACATTTTTTTTGCTACATTGACTCCAAAAATGTGGTCGAGATGAAGGTGTGTGTTTACCAGTTGTGTCACCTTGAGATTATTGTCGGCGACAAATCGTCTGACCATGTCTACCTCGGCCTCGGTCACCATGCCTGCATCAACAATGACAGCCTGGCGAGAGGTGTCGTCCCATACGATATAAGTGTTTTCGCCAAAGGCATTTACTTCAAAACGGTTGATTTTTAACATCCTACTTTGATTTAATGGCCATCGGCACGTAGACCAATGACTTGGTTTCAAAAAATGGTTCGCGGAAGTAGTCAGACAGAGCGATCTCGAGGACAGCGCGTCGGGTGTCGGCAATCTCGTCTGTCAAATCACCTCCTTTGAGACAAACAAGTCCGTTGGGGTATTGGTTGCGGCAGACGGGTGAAATATTTTTTTTGATGAGAGGCACCAGCTCGTCAAGACGCATGACAGCCCGGCTGACGACAAAGTCAAATTTTTGATGACACTCGCCGATGTCGCCGTGTTGAAAATTCACATTTGTCAGGCCGACAGCTTCGGCGATGGAAGATGCGACTTTGATTTTCTTGCCGATGCGGTCTATGAGGAGAAAATGACACTGAGGCCACATGATGGCCAACGGGATGCCAGGAAAACCGCCGCCGGTACCCAAATCGAGGATTGCGGAGCCGTCGACCGGTGTCATGAAACGTGCGATGGCGAGCGAGGGCAAGATGTGATTGACCACAATATTGTCGATGTCTTTGCGCGAAATGACATTTATCTTTGCATTCCAATCGGGATAGAGACGCGTCAGAGCATCGAGTTGATCGAGCTGTCGGTCGGTGACGTCGGGGAAGTAGTGTTTTATCAGGTCTTTCATTTTCTCAAATTTGGTACAAAGTTAAGAAATTAGATTTAACAAACTTTGGCGGTTTGGCAATTTTTGGCGAATTTTGCACGATAAAAACCGATGCAAGATGAAAATTGGAGAATACAACCGGCTCAAAGTCGTACGCCTGGTGGATTTTGGCGCTTATCTTGACAATGAAGAGGGGGGCGAGGTGTTGATGCCGCTAAAATATATCGACAGCCCTATAAAACCCGGTGACAGGGTGGATGTCTTTGTCTACACCGACTCGGATGACCGCCCGGTAGCGACGACCGAAAAGCCGTATGCCACAGTCGGCCAGTTCGCTTTTTTGCAGGTGAGCGAGATCAACAAGGTGGGTGCGTTTCTTGACTGGGGTTTGGCCTCAAAGCAGCTGTTGGTGCCGTTTAACGAACAAAAGGTGAAGCTGCAGCGCGGAGGCATTTACCCGGTGTATGTCTATCTTGACGATGCGACAAAACGAGTGGTCGCGTCAGCCAAAATTGCAAAATTTTTAGGTAATACCATACCCCGCTATCATGTTGGTGAAAAGGTGAAGTGCCTTGTGTTGGGACGCACTGAATTAGGCTACAAGGTTGTGGTAGACAATCTCTTTTCGGGCCTGATATATGACAACAAGACTTATGCGCCGATAGAGGTCGGCGAGACGGTCATGGCTGTCGTGACAAAAGTGCGTGAGGATGGCAAAATCGATTTGCGGGCCGACCGCGGCCGGGTGTCAGACCGGGTTGATGATGTGACCGCAAAGGTGATAGAGCTGGCACGTCGTCATGGCGGCATCTTGCCGGTGAATGACTCGTCGTCCCCGGAAGACATCAAGCGTCTGCTTGAGTGCAGCAAGAAGGATTTCAAGCGTGCGGTGGGACAGCTTTATAAAGAGCAAAGGTTGTCGCTCGACCGTACGACCGGCAAATTCACGCTCGTAGATTAGCAAAAACTGACATCAAAATGGCTGATAATCATAAAAATTAAGGTGTGGATATCGAAAAAGAGCCAAAGAATTTTGTCAACTCAAAAAAAGTTCATAAATTTGCACTCCGAAAACTCTGAATAAAAACAAAAAATACTACATACGGCAATGAAAAGAACATTTCAACCTTCGAACAGAAAGAGAGTTAACAAGCATGGTTTCCGCGAGAGAATGTCAACCGCTGATGGTCGCAAGGTTCTCGCTCGTCGTCGCGCTAAAGGTCGCAAATATCTGACCGTATCGAGCCGCATCGCAAGCAAGTAATCTCTGAGTTGACTCGGCCTGTCGTAGGGTCGGAGACATCGCAATACGACGCCACAGGACTGCAAACGCAGTGTTGTGGCGTTCGTGTCTTAGCCGGTTTGATTGTGAGCGATTGAACCCGGCGATGTTTTGCGGTCGCGACAGCGGGATTGGAGGATAAAAAACAACGGACATGCCAAAATGAGATTTGACATGTCCGTGTAGAGGGTTTTTGTCTGCTTTACTCGACGACTTTGTTGGCACCGGCACGAGCCTTGACTGCCAAATCGTTGAGTGCATCGGCACTTTTCTCAAGTACATTGCCGGCGATGTCGCGGGCTTTGTCTTTGATCTGTTTTGCTTTGTCGCTGTTCATAGCAGCTGAGACGTTGTCTTTGATATCGGCGATTTTATCTTTTGCCGTATCCGCGAGGTTTGATAAGTCCATAGTTCAATAATTTTTTAGTTATGCCTTTATAACATCGCGTGGAGGACGATTGTTCGCTCGCTGTCAAAGTTTGCCTGCAGCTAAAAGAATGTCAGATGCGCTCGAGGACGGTCTTGACCAGGTCGTGCATGGCCGTCTTGTAGTTGGGATTGGCATTTGAGTTCATGCGGTTGGCAATGATTGAGCAGACTGTCATTGCGCGATGTCCCATGAGGCGTCCGAGTCCCTGGAGGGGCGCGCTCTCCATCTCGTAGTTTGTGATTTTGAGACCTTTGTGCCTAAATTCCTCTATGCGACGGTTGAGATCGGGGTTGGCAAGCGGCAGTCTCAGCTCGCGTCCTTGGGGACCATAGAACCCGACGGCCGAGATGGTGTTGCCGCGCACCATGTCGTCACGTCCTATCTGCTCGACTAATGAAGCATCGGCATCCACGACATAGGGGCGAGCCCAGAGCGGGTTCCAGCCGGTGTGTTCGCACAGGTCGTTCTCAAAGTCAAGGTCGGCTACCTCGTTGCGGCCGGCATAATAGTTCAGTACTCCGTCAAAACCGATGGCTTTGGTGGCGATGACCGGCGTGCCGATGGCGAGTTCGGGCTGCAAAGCGCCTGATGTGCCGATGCGTACCATTGTCAGTTGACGGTGTTTTTCGCGCACCTCGCGTGTCTCAAAGTCGACGTTGGCCAGGGCGTCGAGCTCGTTGATGACGATGTCGATGTTGTCGGGCCCTATGCCGTGGCTGAGACACATGATGGGTTTGCCTTTATAAGTGCCGCCGATTGTGTGAAATTCGCGCGAGGATACCTCGAAGTCGCGTGTGTCAAAAAACGATGCGACCATGTCGACACGTCCGGGATCACCGACAAGTATAATGCGGTCGGTGAGTTGGTCGGGTCGGAGGTGAAGATGAAAAACTGAGCCGTCAGGATTGATGATGAGTTCTGACTCGGGGATTATACGTTTCATGGTTTATGTTTGTTTAGTTTGTTACTTGGCTAAGGAATAGAGGCTGCCGGGCATCTTGACGATGAGCCGTCGCATCTCCATGCTGACCAGAAGTGCGGTGGCCTTGTGGAGCGGTGTTTTAAGTGCACGGCTGATGTCGCGCATCTGTGAGTCACCGTGTGCTGTAATGTAGTCTATCACGGTTTGTTCGTCATCGGTGAGCGTGAGCATGGGGATTGTCGGTGAGGCGTCGGCGGTTTTTTTTGCCTTCCAGTTCATGATGTCAATCAGGTCGTTGGCCGACTGTATCATTCGGCCGAGATTAGACGCGATGAGGTGATTGCAACCGGCACTGTAAATGTCGGTGCGACGACCGGGGAGGGCGAGCACCTCGCGGTCATAGGCTCGTGCAAAGCGGGCCGTTGAGAGTGCTCCGCCTTTGACGGCGCTCTCGGCGATGACAACGGCGTCGGACATGCCGGCAATGATGCGGTTGCGAGCCAGGAAGTTTGATTTGTGTATGGCTGCGTTGTAGGGATACTCGGTGATCAGCGCGCCACACTTGCGCTCGATGAGCTGCGATGCAAACCGGCGATGCTCTGAAGGATAAATATGATCGAGACCATGTGCGAGAATGCCCACCGTGGGTATATGGGCGCTGACGGCCGCAGAGTGTGCCGCAATGTCAATGCCGGCAGCAAGACCACTCACGATCAGCAAACTGTCAAGTTTGTCGGCAAGCCGGCTTACCAAATCGTTCACAAAATTGCGTCCATAGGGGGTCGCATGCCGCGTACCAACAACGCTCACTACATGTTTGACATTGAAGTCGGCATTGCCGCAGGTGTATAAAATGATCGGTGCATCCGGGCAGTTGGCCAAACGCTCGGGATAACGCGGCTCGTCAAAAGCGATGGCTGAAATGTGGTGTTGTTCGATGTCGGCAATGATGCGCTGTGCATCAGTCAAAGCCTTTTCAAGTGCCTCGTCGGTGAAAGTGTGAGGGAGGCTGCGCGGGTCGTCAAAAAATGCCTGACACGAGCCGATGGTGTCGCAGACGGTCTCGACGTCAGCAATCGTTACGCCCGGCAAGCGCGAGAATGCGATTTTATAGCGCAAGCCGTCATCCATCACAGATAAGATTTAAATTTGTCGGCTATGATGTCTCCGCGTGTCAGACGACCGTTTTCAAGAGCCACGACAGTGACGTCAGCGCGTATTGATACATCGCCGGAGGCTGAGTTGCGAATGGTCTGATGAAAGATGAATCGCGCGCCCTTGCGCTCGAGCCACAGCTGACTGATCATCACGTCGCCCGAACGGAGCGGTGTGAGGTAGTCGACCTCTATGCGACGCACCACGGTGATGATGCCCTCGTCGCAGAGCGCTTTGAACGAGCATCCGGCAGCACGGCAAAATTCGTGACGGGTGTGTTCGAGATAGTGGAGATAGCGAGCGTTGTTGACGATGCCCTCTGAGTCGAGTTCATAGTCGCGTACGGCAATCTCGATCTGAAATATATTGTGGTTGTCGTTGAGCATTCGGTTTGGTTTTTGAATAGCAAAATTAGCGAAAAATTTTGTATCTTCCTACACCTTTTTCTCTTTTTTCGCTTGCGAAACCAAACGGGTCGGCCGACTGTTATTTGCAATATAATGATAATTGACTAAATTTGTACTCAAAAATCAAAGATATGGTAGTAAACACAGCTCGCTTTGTCGTCAGCAACACTGACATCTCAAAATGCCCTCAGGAAAAACGGCACGAATATGCTTTTATCGGTCGCTCTAACGTAGGCAAGTCGTCGCTCATCAATATGCTCACCGGCAAGCGCAATCTGGCCATGACATCTTCAAAACCTGGCAAGACGCTGTTGATTAACCACTTTTTGATTAATGATGAGTGGTATATCGTCGATCTGCCGGGCTATGGATATGCGCAGCAAAGCAAGAGTACGCGCGAGAGTATCAGTCGCATTATCAACCGGTATATCCTGGGTCGCCCTCAGATGACAAATCTGTTTTTGCTGATTGACGGACGACACAAACCTCAAAAAATCGACCTCGATTTTATGGATTGGTTGGGGGAGAACGGTGTGCCGTTCAGCATAGTTTTTACAAAGCTTGACAAATTGTCGTCTGTGGCGGCAAAAAAAGCGACGGCGGCATATCTGGCCGAACTGCTTGAAAGATGGGAAGAGTTGCCGCCTGTCTTCTACACATCGAGTGAAGATAAACGAGGACGAGAGCAGTTGCTGGCCTATATCGAGGAACTTAATAAGTTGCCACTCGAATAAAAATCTCCGCTTGCACTCATGTGAAAGCGGAGATCGGGGTAGATAGTTCATGGATTAGTAATCCTAAAAGTCGACGGTCAGTTTGACATTTATCTGACGTCCGGTGAGATAATTGGGCACGGCATATTGTATGTTGTTGACATCGGTGACCCAATAGTATGAGCTGACGTTTGAGATGTCGAGAAGATTGAAGCAGTCGAGCCCGAGCCACACAGACTTGAAGTAGCGTCTGATGCCTGTGCGCGAGTCGCCCTCCTTGGGGGGTGACAACAGGGCATAGCTCAGACCGATGTCGAGACGCTTGTAGGCCGGAGCACGAAAGTAGCCTTTGTCGCGCGATGAGTGGGGTGCGGTCGTGGGCAGGCCGTCAGAGAAAATGCCACGCAAACTAAATTTTAATTTGGGGAATTTCGGGAAGTAATCGGTGAAGTAAACGGCAACCGAGTAGCGTTG
>CAZKYR010000057.1:0-8728 GCA_964557035.1 uncultured Bacteroides sp.
GGGCTGTGCCGTGGAATCTCTCGGTCAACTACAGCATCAGCTATGGCTACGGCGGGTTTGACAAGAAAAAACTCGAATACAAGGGTAAAATCACGCAAAACCTCAGTTTGTCGGGCAACATCAGGCCGACGGCCAACTGGAACATATCGGCTTCGGCAAGCTACAATTTCGAGACCGGCAAGTTGGCGTATATGAATTGCAACATCTCGCGCGATTTGCACTGTTTCGTCATGACTGCGAGTGTCATTCCCGTCGGTCCTTACAAATCCTATAACTTCCACATTGCCGTCAAGTCATCGCTTTTGTCCGACCTCAAATATGACAAGCGGTCCTCAACCTCTAATGGCATCAAATGGTATTGACACATGAAAGCTGACCAAAAAAACGGGCCGATAGGCGTATTTGATTCGGGCTACGGCGGCCTGACAATATTGCGCGAGATGACACGCCGTCTCCCACAGTATGATTATCTCTATCTTGGCGACAATGCCCGCGCACCCTACGGCACCCGCTCGTTTGAGGCGGTGTATAATTTCACGCTTGAGGCTGTCAAATGCCTGTTTGATGCCGGATGCCCGCTGGTGATTCTGGCATGCAATACGGCTTCGGCCAAAGCCTTGAGGACGATACAGCAGCGCGATTTGCCCCATATTGACCCGTCGCGCCGTGTTCTCGGCGTCATCCGTCCCACTGTCGAGGCACTCGGGCAGCTGAGTCACACCGGGCATGTAGGCGTCCTGGGCACGTCGGGCACCATTAGGTCAGGTTCATATTGCGCCGAGACAGCCAAGCTGTTCCCTGACTTTAAGGTGTCGGGCCATGCCTGCCCCATGTGGGTGCCGTTGGTCGAGAACGGCGAGGCCGCCGGAGACGGTGCCGACTATTTTGTCAAAAAGGACATCGACACCCTCCTCGCCCGCGACAAGCAGATTGACACCATCATCCTCGGGTGCACCCACTACCCGCTGTTGAGCGACAAGATACGCCAATACACGCCCGACAACATCGCTTTGATACAGCAAGGTGACATTGTGGCCGAGAGCCTGGCCGATTACCTTGTGCGTCACCCCGAGATGGAGCGGCGAATCACACGCAATGGACGTGTGAATTATCTCACCACCGACGACCCCGAGCGGTTCAGCGCACTCGGCGCACACTTCATGGGCGCCCCGGTTGACGCCACGCGTGTGAGTCTTCACAGCGACGCGCACAAAAGCTCTGTCCCCGACTGGCAGGCCGAGATTGACCGCTATTATGCGGCCGGCAGCGAGTTGCGTGACATTTACATGCGCCACTGCCGGTCGGTGGCCGATCTGGCGCTCGACATTCTCTACACACGCCGTTTGCCGCTCGACCCGGCGCTCGTCGAGGCAGCCGCGATGCTCCACGACATCGGCATTGTCGCGACCGATGCCGCCGGTATACATTGCCACGGCACCGAGCCTTATCTGCGTCACGGTGTCATCGGCGCCGAGATGTTGCGCAGTGACGGCATGCCGGACGCAATCGCAGATGTGGCCGAGCGTCACACCGGATGTGGCATCACGGTCGATGATATTGACACGATGAATCTGCCGCTGCCGCGCCGCGATCTGATGCCCCGCAACCTGCTGGAGCGACTCATTTGCTATGCCGACAAATTTTACAGCAAGTCGGGCGACATGAAGCGCAAGAGCCGCGAGCGTGTCATAGCCTCCATGCTGCGCCACAGCGAGGCTACCCGCGACCGCTTTCTCGCCCTCGAAGCCGAGTTCGGCCCGGTCTCAACCAACAATTCCCCCTCGGCATAGCCACCGCACACTCAAAGAGGATTGGAGCTATTGGAGCTATTGGAGTTATTGGAGCTATTGGAGCTATTAGGGTTATTGGAGCTATTGGAGCTATTAGGGTTATTGGAGCTATTGGAGTTATTGGAGCTATTGGAGCTATTGGGGTTATAGGAGTTATTGGAATAATTGGGGTTATTGTGGTTATTGGAGTTATTGGGATGATAGGAGCAATTGGATGGCTGATAGCTCTGATTGTTCCAATTGTTCCGATTGTTCCGATTGTTCTGATTGCCCGGAGTTGCACGATAGTCTCGGCGAGCCCGACTCATCTGTTCGCGGATGCCACCATCCTCTAAAAATCTCCTCTGCTGACTCTGTAACAACTTGTCTAACAGATATTGGGTTTGCTTGATGAGTGTGATTGCAAGGTTACAAATTTCCTCGCCATTTAAACGTGCGAGTAGGCCTGGGAGCCGTTCTTTAAAATCATCGCGCCTGACAAACTCTCTGAGTCGCTGCACACGCGGATGGGTCTTCTCCCAAAGCGATAACCCCCTGAATGATAAGTAATCAATGTAGTCCTCATGTAATTCTGACAGACTGGCGCGTGCGACATTCGTTAGTTTTATCTCGGTCTCCTTAGATGTCATAGATGCCTCACATCCCTCCACAATATTTTGTTTGCAAGAACGGGCCGCTTGCTGCATCTGATCAATGGTTCTTGATTTGCGGTCAAGAAAATTGTTGACAAAATACTCTGTCACTGTCGATACATGAACAGCTATCTGATAGACTAACAGATTGCGAGGATTGCCGTTATGTCTCAAAAAATCAGTCATTGCGAGAGTATGATTATTTACTTTCTTACGCAAATTTACATATTTTTTGACAGAGTTTGAATCTACAAGATGATAAAAGCGTTCTTTACGCTTGTAGATTTGACATGTCTGCCTTCAATGGGTTTTGTGACAATATTACCTTTTATATCGAAATAAACAGGACCTTGATATTCAGAAGTGATAGATTCAATATTATTAGATTCTATCTCATGGATAGTTTTGAAATACTTCCATGCACCCTTTTTCGAGTACAAATCTTTTGTACCTTTGGGAACATATAATGTTGCTTGTTCGTATGCTTCTTGGTCGAATGTGCTTTCTTCGGTCGTTGGTGGCGTTTCCGCCAAGCAATAAATGGTTTCTAAGTTAGGACAGACATTAAACGCAATCCCTCCGATAGTTTGTACATTCTTAGGAATGGTAATAGTTGATATTTGAGAACTCTGAAAGCATGTGGGTCCGATTTCGATTAGAGATTCCGGTAGTTTGATTTCTTTGAGATTATAGCAAGCTCGGAAGGCGCCGCTTTCAATAAATGTGAGAGAAGTTTCGGTTAAATCAATACTCTCACCAGCAAAGCCCATAAACCCGTCAGCCCCAATATATTTAAGGGATTGAGGGAAATGTATATTTACAAGTTTTCCACAGCCTCTAAACCCAGCCCACTCGATTCTTTCAAGATTAGAGGGAAGAATGACCGATTCAAGGCTCCAGCAATTTTCAAAGGCATCATCTGGAATAACTATAAGATTGTCGGGCAATGATAATGATGTAAATTGACAACCATAAAAAGCATATTTGGGAATAGAAGTAACTTCTTTTCCGAAGTCAATGCTTTTCAAAGATTTATAATCTTGAAAAATAAGAGATTCAGCATATCCATAAGGTTCTTGCTTTGCGGTAAATGAGCGTCCGATATAGGCATATTTAACCGGGGTCTGATAAAAAACTTTTAGCCCAAGATTGAGAACGTTTTTTGAATCTTCAATAATAACATCTTCAAGATGACTACAATTTTGAAATGCGTAATCTCCTATAGTCTCGATGTGAGCCGGGATTTTAAATTGCACTAAACCGGTGCATTGAGAAAAAGCTCTTGCTCCAATTGAGGTTATAGTCTGCGGTATGCTAACTTCTTTCAATTCATATAATTCATTGAAGGCATTACTCTGAATTTGAGTAACAGTATAAGTGACACCATTGTCAGTAACTGTTTGGGGAATAGTAATTATCCCTTCATCCCGGGCAACAATACCCTTTTCTACAAGAGCCAAACCACAAGTTTTTTCAGTAGAAGAAACTATGTTATAGTATAACCCATAATCTTCAAAATCATAAGCAAAAGCGCATTGGCTAATGACTAAACAGTATATTAAACATACAATATATTTTAAGGGCTTTTTCATAATTGAAGTTTTATTTTTGGCAAAGTTACAACAAATTTATGAAACAACTGATACCGAGAGGGTGAAGGGTCAAAGGCGGATGAAGGGGAGGCCGGAGGCGGTCAGCTCGGCGGCATAGCGGCGCATGCGCCGGGGGTGCATCTCGCGCAACAGCACCAGCGTGTCGGCGTCACCAAAGTGTGCGAGTGCGACGATGTCTCCTTTGTATTTGCGCCCGACCAACAGATAGTCGGCATGTTCGCCCGCAAGGGTATCTTTTGGTGTACCGGCAAAGTCGATGAGTCTGTATCGTCGTTGACCCGCGTATATCATTGGCTTGCAAACGGCAAATGATCTAAAAGAGACTGTGTCGCCCAAAATGCCGCCTGGCAAAAGCCGACGGCGAGCGATGTAATGACGATAGCGTCGGGCACACTGGGCGGCGACGTCGTCAATGTCGGGATGGTCTGCAGTGGTGAATATGTAGTATCGGTCTGCCTCGCGAAAGATGAGGTCGGTGCGGTCATACCCACGTGTGATGAAGGCCTCTGAGCTCGGGTATTCAGGCTGGAGAGCTATCAGAATCGCTGCGGCAAAAATACAAGACCCGAACAGACCGTACAACCACACGCGACGCCGCAGAATCAGCGCGCAGCCACCCATCACGATGACAAGATAGAGCGGCACGAGCATCCAAGCCGAAAGATAGACATCAGTGATGTTGAGATTGTCGAACGAACCGGTCCATTGCATCAAATCGTCAAGGAGCGTGTAGAATGCGTCGGCAGTTTTGCAAAATATACCGTCGGGCAACCCCGTAGCACCACACAGAACTATGATCAGCCCGCAAATGAAAATCACGGGCAAAATGAATGCCGCCGGTATGTTGGTTAGCAAAAAAAGAGGTGTGAAATTGTGAAAATAGTAGAGTGACAGCAATCCTGTGCCAATCACAGCCGCCAGCGGTACGCTGATCAGCTCGCCTATCCAACGCAGTTTTGAGTTTGCTCTTTTGAACGGATTGAGCGGGCGTGCCAACAGTATGATTGACGCCACCGCCGCAAATGACAGTTGGAATCCGGGCTTGAACAGCGACAGGGGGTTGAACATCAGCAGCACTACCGCCGCAAAGCAGAGCGCGTTGAGCGAACTGTGTTTGCGTTGCATGATGCGACCTCCCGCATAGACGGTCGCCATCAGGGTGGCACGTACCACCGACTCACCCATGCCTGTCATCAGGGCATAGACCCAGAGCAGAACCACCACGAGCAATAGCCTGAGTGAGCGGTGTCCGGCAATTTCTACGGGCCATAATGCCATAGCCGCAAACATTGCAATCAAGGCCACATGCATGCCGCTCAGGGCAAGCACGTGGGCCACGCCGGCGCCGGTGAACAAGTCGCGGTCGTCGGCCGTGATCAGTAAGGTGTCGCCGGTGATGACGGCATTGACAAATCGGGCGACAGGGGCGTCGAGACGCGATGCAAAAATGATATCCGACACATGTCCGCGCATGTCGCGTATGCGCCATGCAAAGCCGCCGCGGTGCCCTGTCACCCTGATGCTGTCCGAGTGTATGAAGCATCTCCCGGAGATGGCGTTGGCATAACAATAGTCCTCCATGTCATCCTGGTCGGGCAGGTCGGTCAGCAGAGCGGGCTCGTGCCACCGCCCTCTGAATGTCACGCAATCTCCGTCGCGCACCGCCAGACCGCTTGTCGGCACAGACACGAGTGCCTTGAACGTCGTGACAGGCCGTGTGGCGATAGTGTCAATCTTGACCGTGAGTGCCTGTATGTCGTCGTATGCTCTCACATCGGTGACAACTCCGCTGCACACCGTGTCATCGAGCGCTTGCGGATTGATGACAGCCGGTGCGTGCAACAGCAGACTTCCCCAGCCGGCTGCCAGAGAGAGCGTCGTCACGATCAATATGCGCGATTTAGACAGCAGCGCTGCAACCACGCCCGCTACGATGACCGAGAGGGTAAGTGGTGCAGCGCCACAATAGCGTCCGACGATGATGCCTGCGCACAACGCTGCCGCCACCGGCAAAAGCGGACAATAGGACAGCGGCGCTTTCATCTCACGCGGGTTATCAGCTGATAGTCTCCATCACGACAAAGAAACTCGACACACCAATGAGTATCCACAGCAGCACGGCAAGCAACAGCGGTTTGACTCCGACCTTCTTGACTGTCGCAATCGACAGGCCGGCTCCGATGAAGAACAGTGTCACGATCAATGCCTGTTTGGCGATGTAGACAAGTGTCTCGGCGCACATCTTCCATGCCTCCTGGCCGTTGTCAGACAGCAGTTGAGGGATGTAGGTGTTGGCCACCATGGCGAGGATGAAGTAGAAGATAAACCAGGGAATAGACACCTTGCCTCCCTTCTTGTCCCTGAAGATGAACATGGTGATCAGCGCTAATGGTATAATCCACAGCGCTCGTGTCAGTTTGATCAGTGTGGCGACTTCGCACGCCTCGCGACCGTAGATGTCGCCGGCGCCGACTACCGACGAGGTGTCGTGTATGGCGATGGCGGCCCAGGTGCCGAATTGGGTTTGCGACATCTCAAAATAGTGTCCTATCGGCGGGAAAATGAAGAGGGCGATAGCATTGAGGATGAATATGACACCGAGCGACACGGCCATCTCGTGGTCATCAGCCTTGATGACAGGGCCGACAGCCGCGATGGCGCTACCACCGCAGATTGCGGTGCCGGATGCAATTAGATAAGAGGTCTTGCGATTGATGTGGAGCCAGTATCCGAGCAAAACACCCATCACCATCACGCCGATCACCGACACGATGGTGAACATCATGCCCTGACCGCCCGATTTGAGTGCCTCGGTGACGCTCATGCCGAATCCGAGGCCAATCACTGACGCCTGCAACAGATATTTTGATGCCTTTTTGTTGAATTTGGCGTAGGGTGCGCCGCCGAAAACGAGTGCAAACACCAGGCCGACAAAAAGTGCGATGGCAGGCGTGACAGGTTTGCCTAATCCCACCCACTCATAAGGGAAAAACAACAGGATTGCTGCCACGACATACACGATGCGTGAGAGCTGACTGCCTTGTGAAAATAGTTTGGTTGCCATATATAAATTTTATTATTTTTCGTTCCAGATTTGCCAGGATTTGAAAGCTTGCAACAACAGCATTTCGAGTCCGTTCTTGGTCTCGGCCCCATACTCCTGCGCTTTTTTCATAAAAAGCGTTATGTCGGGGTTGTACAAAAGATCGTAGCAAAGATGTTCGGGGGTGAGCATCTGATAGGGTATGTCGGGGCAGCTGTTGACATCGGGGTACATCCCCACGGGGGTGGTGTTGATGATAATCAGGTGTGTGGACATCACCTCGCTGTCGAGGTCGCCGTAGGTAAGGACTCCCTCACGCGGCGTGCGCGACACTTTCACAAACTCGATGCCGAGGTCCTGGAGTGCCACGGCGACCGCCTTTGATGCGCCGCCGGTGCCGAGTATGAGTGCCCGTTTGCGTTGAGGTGTGAGCAGGGGCGCAAGTGACTCGCCAAAACCATACACATCGCTGTTGAAGCCAAGCAGTGTCACACGGTCGGCAGCATTGTCAACCTTGATGACATTGACCGCGCCCACACGATTGGCGAGCGGATCGATCGTGGATAGATAGGGGATAACCTGCTCTTTATAGGGGATGGTCACATTGAGACCCCGCAGATGGGGCTGCTCGGCCAAGAGTTCGCCAAGATCACCGATGTCTTCGATTTCAAAATTGAGATACCGGGCGTCTATACCCTCTGACTCAAATTTTTGAGTGAAAAAACTCTGCGAGAACGAGTGCCCCAACGGGTAGCCTATAAGTCCATATACTGCTGTCATAAACTATTGTTCGTTAAAACCGGATGACGTGTGGGGTTGTTGTATATTAAAACTTTATATTATGAACGACAAGATAACCTACGAGGAGCGCAAACAGCTCCCTGATGACGTTTTTGGCCTCCCCGAGCGCCGCGAGTATCCGATGCCTGATGCAGCGCATGTGCGCGCCGCCGAGTCATATTTCAGATATTGTCCCGAGGCTTTGCGTCCCAAGTTGGCAACCGCCATCATGAAGCGTGCAGCCGAGTTTGGTGTCACAATTCACTCGCCCGAGATTTTGCAGTATGCTCAGTCGTCCTCACGATAGATGTGGGCTCCGAGAGCATTGAGGCGTATGTCGATGTCCTCATATCCGCGTTGTATCTGCTCGATATTGCCGATAATCGACGTGCCGCGCGCTGACATGGCCGCAATCAGCAGTGCTATGCCGGCACGGATGTCGGGCGATGACATGCGGTTGATGCGAAACTCATATTTGTGGTCAAGACCGATGACGACTGCACGGTGGGGGTCGCACAAGATGATTTGCGCGCCCATGTCTATGAGACGGTCGACAAAGAAGAGGCGGCTCTCAAACATCTTTTGATGTATCAGCACGCTGCCGCGACACTGTGTGGCCACCACAAGCATGACGCTGATCAAGTCGGGTGTCAGGCCGGGCCAGGGTGCGTCAGCGATGGTGGGTATCGATCCGTCAAGACCTGTCTCGATCTCGTAGTAATCTTGCTGGGGCACATAGAGGTCGTCGCCATGCACCTCGAGGTTGATGCCGAGGCGACGGAAGGCATCGGGGATGATGCCGAGATTTTGCATCGACACATTTTTGATGGTGATGGCGCTGCGGTTGAGGGCCGCCATGCCGATGAAGCT
>CAZKYR010000058.1:0-8723 GCA_964557035.1 uncultured Bacteroides sp.
TGACCGAGACGTTGAAGTTGGCGATGCGTTCAAACGAGCGTTCCATCTCGTTGAGCTCGTGGTAGTGGGTGGCGAAGAGCGTCTTGGGGTGAAGCCCGGGGGTCTGGTGGATATGCTCGACGATGGCCCAGGCGATGGAGATGCCGTCGTAGGTCGATGTGCCGCGGCCGAGCTCGTCGAAGAGGATGAGTGAGCGGCGGCTCATGTTGTTGAGTATCGATGCGGCCTCGTTCATCTCGACCATGAATGTCGATTCGCCCTGCGAGATGTTGTCACTCGCACCTACGCGTGTGAATATTTTGTCTACTACACCGATGTGCGCGCTGTCAGCCGCGACAAACGAGCCGATCTGGGCCAACAGTACATTCAGTGCCGTAGAGCGCAGCAGCGCCGATTTACCCGACATGTTCGGTCCGGTAATCATCATGATCTGTGTGTCATCGTTTGACAGGCGCACGGTGTTTGCTATGTATGGCGTGCCGATCGGCAGAGTGCGTTCGATGACCGGGTGTCGCGCCTCGACAAGTTCGATGACGCTTGAGTTGTCGACTGTCGGGCGGTGATAGTTCCCTTTGACCGCCGTACGCGCCAACGACAGCAGTGTGTCGAGGCGGGCGATCAAATGCGCATCGGTGCTAAAGACGGGCACATATTCGGTCAGCGATGCGACGAGGGCGTCATACAGGCGTGTCTCGATGATGAGGATGCGGTCTTGTGCGGTGAGAATTTTCTCCTCATACTCCTTGAGTTCCTGAGTGATGTAACGCTCGGCGTTGACGAGGGTCTGCTTGCGAATCCATTCGGGCGGCACTTTGTCGCGGTGAGTGTTGGTCACCTCGATATAGTACCCGAAGACTTTGTTGTAGCTGATTTTGAGCGAGGGGATGCCGGTTGCTTCCTGCTCACGACGCTGTATCTTCATCAGATAGTCTTTGCCCTGATAGGCGATGGCGCGCAGCTCGTCGAGCTCGGCATCCACACCCTCTCTGATGACGTTGCCTTTGTTGATGAGCGATGGAGCGTTGATGTCGATTTCGCTTTTGATGCGGTTGCACATGACGGTGCATGGATTGAGCCGGTCGCCGATGCTGACCAAAGGTGACACGTGCGAGTCGGCACACAGTCGTTTGATGGGCGTGATTGTCTCAAGGGCCGTTTGCAGCTGCAGGACTTCGCGCGGGGTGATGCGTCCGGTCGCCAGTTTGCCGTTGAGGCGTTCAAGGTCGCCGATTTGCTCAAGCATCTCTTTGAGGCGGTCGCACACGTCAGGGTGATTGACAAAATAATCGACCACGTCGAGGCGCTCGTTGATGGCCTTCACGTCGCGCAGTGGGAAATTGACCCAGCGGCGTATCATGCGCGCTCCCATGGGGCTCACGGTGTTGTCGATGACATCGAGCAGGCTGTGTCCCCCCTCGCCTAAAGCCGAGGTCAGCTCGAGAGAGCGTCGGGTGAAATTGTCAAGCCTGACCGCCGTGTCTGCCTCTATGCGCGAGATGGAGGTGATGTGGCTGATGCGCGTGTGCTTTGTGAAATCGAGATAGTGGAGTGCGGCGCCCGAGGCGATGATTGCCAGCGGCTTGTCGTGAATACCGAACCCTTTGAGATTTTGGGTGCCGAACTGTCGCAGCAGACGTTCGTTGGCCGAGTCAGAGGTGAAAGCCCAATCTTCCATCTCAAAAATCATATATTTGCCGCTGAATGTGTCGTCCACGCGCGAACGTTTGCCACGTTGCACAAGCACCTCTTTTGGCTCAAAGCTCGCCAGCAGTTTGTCAATGGTGTCGAGAGGAGCCTGTGTCGTCATGAACTCGCCCGTGCTGATGTCGAGAAAGGCGATGCCGGCCTCGGCCGAGCGGTCAAAGTGTATGGCCGCCATAAAGTTGTTTTGCTTGTGGTCGAGCATGTTGTCATCCAACGCTACGCCGGGGGTGACAAGTTCGGTGATGCCGCGTTTGACCAGCTTTTTTGTCGTCTTGGGGTCCTCGAGTTGTTCGCAGATGGCGACTCGTTTGCCGGCGCGAACCAGCTTGGGCAGATAGGTGTCGAGAGCGTGATGCGGGAATCCGGCCAGCTCGATTGACGAGGCAGCTCCGTTGGCTCGGCGTGTCAGAGTGATGCCGAGTATCTCAGACGCAGTGATGGCATCCTCGCAAAATGTCTCATAAAAGTCACCGACCCTGAACAGCAACACCGCATCGGGATGCTTTTGTTTCATCTCATTGTACTGTTTCATCAGCGGTGTTTCCACTACTTTTGCTGCCATATCTGCTGTCTGCGTTAAAATTGATTATATCAAACGATTGAGGTTGCATCAGACTTGAGTCGGACGCAACCCCAAAGTTACTATAAAAATTTTTATTGTGCAAGTTCAGAGAATGACAGTCACCCCGTTTTGATTGATGATGACACCGGGTCGCGGTGCGGGGGGAGGTGGCGGTGGCGGGGGTGTCGGGCGGTAGTGATGGTGATACCTCGGGCGCGGGGGAGGTGGAGGAGGAGTGGGGGCATGGTGATGATGCCGATGTCCATGACCATGCTTAGGTTGTGGCTTGTGTTTGTCGCGCTGGTTGCCGGGATTGTTGTGATGTTCGTGGCGGTCGCGATCAGGCACTTGGCTTGAGGCGGCTGTCACCGGCATCGCGAATGCCATCGTCAGCACTAATGCGGTCAGCAGGCGGTAAAGACGTCTCATAATGGTAATTATTAAAAGTTTTACTTAGTGTATATTTATAAGACGTTTTAAATCCGATAAAGTTTAATCGTGCGGCAAACAGCTGTTATTTGATTTGTGCGAATCTCTTGTGCCGTTTAAAAAAATACTCGATCAGAAGGTCGGGACGCTTGGGGTCGGTGTGCAACAAGTCGCGGTCGGGATGAGTGGTGTATTGTCGCGCCATGCGGCGGTAGTCGTTGTGTGCGCGCAATATCGCGCCGGCATCGCTCCACTTGAGTGTCACCACCGATTTGGCCCAGGCGAGGGTGTCGAGCAGCCGCCTTATAAACAGTGTGCGACGACGTGAGCTGTCGGGCAGGTTTTTGTGCAGCATCAGCAGTGAGTTGCGAAAATTGAGATACACTTTGCGCGGGTTGCCTGCAGGTAGTGAGCCTCCCCCGACATGATAGACCGTCGAACTGCTGACTGCCACCACTTTGCGTCCTGCCAATTGTATGCGCCAACAAAGGTCAATTTCCTCTTGGTGCGCGAAAAATTGCTCGTCGAGACCCCCGAGGCGTTTGTAGAGTGCCGTGTCTACCATCAGAGCTGCGCCCGAGGCCCAGAATACTTCGCTGTCGGTGTCATACTGTCCGTTGTCCTCCTCGCATACATCCATGATGCGTCCGCGGCAGTAGGGATAGCCGTGGCGGTCGATGAATCCACCGGCGGCTCCGGCATATTCAAACCGGGTGCGGTCGTGCCAAGACAAAACTTTGGGTTGGCAAGCCCCTGTCTCGGGGTGTGACTCCATGTAATCGCATAGGGCGTCGAGCCACCCGGGTGCCGGCTCGACATCGCTGTTGAGCAAGACTGTGTAGGGGGTGTCGACCATGGCGATCGCTCGATTGTAGCCTCCCGCAAAACCATGATTTTTGTCAAATTTGAACACTTCGACTTGGGCGAATTCGTCAGCCAGCAACTTGAGCGAATCGTCGGTCGAGCCGTTGTCTGCGACTATTACGCGGCCGATGCGAGGGTTGGTGTTCGCAATCACGGCAGGCAAAAATTGGCGCAGCCATTTTGCACCGTTCCAATTGAGTATGATGACTGATGCTTTCATTTCATTTTGATTTGCCAGCGATTGTGAGTCCAGAGCCATATCGAGGGGGAGCGTCTTATAGTTTCTTCCAAAAGCTTGAAGTAGTGGTCGGTCAGCTGATATTGCGGCGTATCTGCGGCGTTGTCAGTCATCAGCCGCACGTCGATGTGATAGTGTCCGCGGCTTGGCTTTGAGATGTCCCAGTATACCGCAGCCATGCCGAGGCGCCGTGCCAAGGTCTCGGTGCCTGTGATGACGCGCGTCGGCCGGCCAAAGAATGTGATCTCATGCACAGCATCCCCGTGACTCGGCTTCTGGTCTGACATGAATCCTGTCACCGACGGCATCCCGAGGCTCTTGAGTTTAAGCAGGTCGCGCAAAACGGTGCGTTTGGGATAACTGACCGAGCCAAAGCGTCCTCTGAGCTTAAGCATCAGCCGGTCGAACGACTCGTTGCGCAGCGGACGGTAGACTTGGCAAAATTCGGCGGTGACGCCCGGTTTGAGTCGACTCCAAAGGGTCACAGATGGTGCCCACTCCCAGTTGCCGCAGTGGCTGAAATATGCTACGACCGATTTGCCCGACTCCATCAGATCGTCCATTATCCCGACGCCGCTGAATGTAAACCGCCGGCGTATCTCCGCATCCGTGATATGTGCCAGCTTGACTGTCTCGACCACATAGTCGGCAAAATTGCGATAGAACTGTCGCGCGATGGCTTTTCTTTGCTGCTCGTTAAGCTCGGGAAAACATTCGGCCAAATTGCGGGCAGTCAGGCGTCGGCGATAGCGCACCACGTGATAGAGTAGCACAAAAATGCAGTCTGAGAGCGCGTACAGCACTCCAAACGGCAACCGCGCAAATATCTTGACAATTAGTGTCAGCATTGTGGTGCTGTTTTATGGGACAGGCTCTTACCCGTCAAGGTCTCGTCTTCGTCAAAGCCTGTGATGGTGACATCGGCTATCATATTCTCGCCAAGCGAGTCGGCCTCGATTTTGACTTTGAGATAATTGTCCGTAAATCCCGTGATGTAGCCATGCTCGTCGGGCGTCTCGGCGAGAACTTTGCGTGTGGTGCCGACAAACTGTTCGGCAAACGCGCGATGTTTGCGCTCTGACACGGCGAGCATCTCCGAGCAACGGCGATGCTTTTCATCCTGAGGCACGATGTGGTCAATCAGCAACGCTTTTGTGTTTGGCCGCTCAGAGTAGGGGAATACATGCAGCTGTGTGATGTCAAGACTCTCGACAAAAGCTTTTGAGCGTTCAAACTCTTGACGGGTTTCACCGCGTGCGCCCACAATCAGGTCAACGCCGATAAAAGCGTGGGGCATCAGGCTCTTGATTTTTGCAATTTTGTCGGCAAACAGGGCGGTGTCATAGTGGCGCCGCATCAATTTGAGGACGGCATCGCTGCCCGACTGCAGCGGTATGTGAAAGTGAGGCATAAACGCTCTCGATTGTGCCACAAACTCGATTATTTGGTCGGTGAGCAGATTGGGCTCGATCGACGATATGCGGTAGCGGTCGATCCCTTCCACTTTGTCGAGTGCTTTGATGAGGTCAATGAATGTCTCGCCCGTTTGCTTGCCGAAATCCCCGATGTTGACGCCCGTCAGCACTATTTCGCGGCCACCCTCGGCGGCTGCTTTGCGTGCCTGTGCGACCATTTGTTCGATCGTCCCCGACCGGCTGCGTCCGCGAGCGCGCGGTATGGTGCAGTAGGTGCACCAATAGTCACATCCGTCTTGCACTTTCAGGAAATAGCGCGTCCGCTCGCCATGGTCGCACGACGGCACAAATTCCTTGATCTCTTGTGTGGGGGTGACATCGATCTGCGGCCGGTGCTCGCTCATCCACCGGTCGAGCATCTCGGTGAGCAGATGCTTTTGGTTTGACCCGGCCACGATGTGTACGCCGGGGATAGCTGCCACCTCTTGACTCTTGAGTTGGGCATAACAGCCGGTGACCATGATGAGGGCATCGGGATAGCGTTTGACGAACGAACGTATCGTCTGACGACATTTTTTGTCTGCCATCTCAGTGACGCTGCAAGTGTTGACGACGATGATGTCGGGCGTCTCGCCGGCTTGCACGCGGCGTATGCCTCGCTCGGCAAGTTGGCGAGCCACTGTCGACGACTCTGAGAAGTTGAGCTTGCAGCCAAAAGTGTGAAACAGCGCAGTCGCTGTGCCGAATGTCCGGTTGTCAATCATAGTGCAAAGTTAGCGAAAAAATGGAGGGTGACAAAATGCCGGGGCGTGTCAAAAATCTTTTTTGACACGCCCCGTAAAGTATCGTGATTACGTATCTCTATCAGTCGTTAGAGAGAAATTTGGCAACGTTGCCTTTGACACGTTTGTTGCCAAGGACTATAACCTCGGGACGCATGCGGCTGAACATTTGCTGTTTTACTGCGTCTTTTTGAGTGTCATAGTCAGCCTCGGGAGCAACGTTGACATCTTTGACGATGAACACATATACGCCGTCGGTGGTAGTGAACGGACCGACCAATTCACCTTTTTTGGCAGCTGCTACACGGCCGGTGAGACCGCCGTTGCCGCGTGTGAGGCTGACAGCCATTGTGTTGAGCTGAGTGTTCATTGCTTTTGCGTATGCTGCGACATCTTTGCCTTTGACTTTGAGGTCGCCCATCAGTTTCTCAGCTTTTTTCTCGCTCTTGATGCGGGGAGTGTAGTATTCTTTGACTTGCTCGGCCGAAGCGGGCACGTAGTCGCCATCGAAGATGTCCGAGAGAGCCACCACCATGACATATTCTTGTTTGTCGCCATAGTTGCTGTCGGTGATGCTGAATACATCGCTGACTTTACCCTTGTCGGCCTCGAGTGCCCAGCGGGCTGCCTTTGAGCTGTCGGGGATAAGACCAAAGTAACCGCCGTCAATTGCAAAGGTTGTGGCTGTTACACGGCCGTCCATGACGGGGATGTCGGCGTCAGCCGCATTTTTCTTGAATGCCTCGGCTGTGTTGTTGGCGTTGGCATAGTCGCGGAGGCGAGTCGTGATGTTGTCGATGGTCTCGGTTGAGGGAACGAGGGTGTAGTCGATCACTGCCACGTCATAGATGGTGACGGGTGCTTTGCGGCTGAGAAGACGATAAATGACGTCATACTCGGCGGGGATGCGACTGTCGAGCGTGTTGCGCAGATTCTCGCCTTCCTCTTTTGATGCGGTCACATATTCGTTGGGGGTTGCATCGGCGATAAATGAGATGCGGGCGGCAGAGGGGTCGGCCAGCTGAATTTCGATGCTGTCAGCGGTGAAGATGTCCTCTGAGGGTACAATCTCGGTGTCGGCAGCTAACAGCTTGAGGACGCTGTCGGCCGATACTTTTGTGCTGTTGTAGAATACGAAGTCGGCTTTGACAGAGTCAACGCGTGCGTCCTTGCCAAGGAGTTTGGCGATGTTGTAGTGGTTGCGGGGCGCATTGTTGAGGACTACAACAGTGGCGGTGTCAAGTGCCTCGATGGCATCCTGCACCGGTTTGGGAAGGCGGTCATAGGGTGCGCTGACGTTGTTGCCTGTGAAAGCGTAGTTGTCGCTGATGGCCTCGATGCCCTCACACTCTTTGAGAGCCTCGACAGTAGAAGCGATGAGCTTGTCGGCTGCGGCGCGGTCAGTCTCTGAAGGCTCAAGCGCAAGACGGGCAAAAGCAACCGGACGTGTCTCCTCGTGGAGGATCCAGCGGCCTTTCTCTTTGTTGTATGCCTCGCGAATCTCTGCGTCGCTGACCTCAAAGTCATCATCTGAGAGTGTAGACGACTGCACTGATGCCATCTCGATGTTGGCGATGCTGTTGCGGTCTTGGATGATGTCTTTGACGTCGAGTTTATTGGCGGTGAGAGCACCGTCGATGAGATATTTGAATTTTGCAGCCTTGCGCTGTTGACGCATGGCCTCTAACGATTTATTCCACTCCTCTTTGAACTTATCGCTGTTCTCTTTGAGATATTGCTGCTGTTCGGGTGTGAGGTTGGCAACCTTTGAGGGGTTGAAAATCATATTGTACTGCTCTTGATAGTTGGCAGCCATGGGATTGACCTCGGGATTGAACAAGATGTTTGAAATCTCGTCGTCGGTCACCTCGATGCCGAGTTTGTTGATTGCTTTCTCAAGCATCTTTTGGCTGATGAGCTGGCGCATGGCATATGTTTGCTGTGTCGCCATGTCACGGCTGTTGTCAGTGTTGTCGAGGAGGTCGCGAAACTCGGTGTACTCCATCTCGACACCATCGACTTTTACCATCTTGTTAGGGTTGCTGAAGGGGTTGCCGCCTTTGTTATCCCACGCCAACGTGATGATAAAAAGCAGCAATGCGACGCCCAAGACACTGATGACCAGGGCGGGTCGCTTACGGATTTGTTCTAATGCTGACATTTATTAGGTTGTTTTGTTTTTGTTGCAATTGGTTCGAGCGTATGCCGTTTTGGCATAAACCGCACAAAGATACGACATTTGACCGAAACTGCCAAATTTTGTTTGTTTTTTGGATAGCTTTTAGAAATCAGTCGCCCATCGTGCGCAAAAGTTCGTCGTTGTCGCGTGTGCGTTCCATGCGGTCTTTGATAAACTCCATTGCCTCGATCGAGTTGCGGTCGGCCAGGAAGCGGCGCAGAATCCACATGCGGTTGAGGGTCTCCTCGCGCAACAGCAGGTCATCGCGACGTGTGCTCGAGGCCATGATGTCGACGGCCGGGAAGATGCGCTTGTTGGCAAGCTTGCGGTCGAGCTGCAGCTCCATGTTGCCTGTGCCCTTGAACTCTTCGAAGATCACCTCATCCATCTTTGATGATGTCTCGGTCAGGGCGGTGGCGATGATAGTGAGCGAACCACCGTTCTCGATGTTTCTTGCCGCGCCGAAGAATCGCTTGGGACGCTGCAGGGCGTTAGCATCTACACCACCTGAAAGAATCTTGCCCGAAGCGGGCGAGACGGTGTTGTAGGC